>CALDSP010000107.1 GCA_937924465.1 uncultured Leptospiraceae bacterium | reverse complement strand
AGTGAAAAATTTTTCAAAAGGAATGCACAAATACGAACAACCAAAGATTTTTTAGAAAAAACTGTTGTTGTTACTACAAACTCTTTCAAAAAAATTTCAATCAAGTAGAAAGCTCAAATAATTATAAACAAAAAAAATTTTGATAAAATTTATTTCTTAGATCTTCAATTTAGGGTAAAAATAGAAACTCATTATAAATTTAATGAAGATTCTGAGATTTCATGAAGTTTTTGCTTATCTATTTCATTTTTATACTTCATTTCAAAAAAATAATAAATAACAGGCAAAATTACTATTCCAAAAATGAGAGAAAAACTCAATCCACCCACAATCACTGTAGCAAGAGGACGTTGGACGTCAGAGCCCACTCCAGTATTTAAAGCAGCTGGAACCAGCCCAACTATTGCAATCAACATAACCAAAAGACGTGGTTTAAATTGAATAACAGAACCATAGATCACTCTTTCTAAAATATTGGGATAATCTTTCTTGATAAGATTTAGATAACTGACAAGCAAAACCCCCCCCATAATTGAAATTCCAAAAAGAGAAACAAATCCCACACCAGCAGAGATGTTAAAATTCATACCCCGTAAGAATAAAAATAAAATCCCTCCACAAGCAGAAATTGGAACATTCAGTAAGACTACCAAAGCATAAATATAATCATTTTGAAAATAAAAAAACAAAGTAATATAAATTAAAAGCAAAGTAAAAGGTACAATGAGCATAAGTTGTTTTTGAGAGCGTTCCATGTTTTCAAATTGCCCACCCAAATAAATTTCTATACCCTCTGGAATTTGAATGTGAGATGCAATTTTTTCTTTTACTTCACTTGCAAAACTTCCTTGATCCCTATTACGTATATTAGTTTTTACAATGAGTTGTCGTTTACCATTCTCCCGAAAAATGATTGTCTCACCCATATCTAATTGAATTTTTGCAACAAGCTCCAAAGGGATTTTACTATTTGCTTTTGTAGGAATTAAAATCTTTCCAATTTTTTCTGGAGTATTTCGACTTTCTTCTGTAAATCGGATAATAATATCAAACTTTTTTTCATTTTCATAAAGACTTGTAACTGGAATACCTCCTATAGCCGTTCTCAAAATCAAATTAATATCTTCAACATTTACTCCATAACGTGCACAGGATTCTCTATCAATTTGAATTACAAGTTGAGTTTGCTGTCCTTCTTGTTCAATTGCAGATTCTGAAGCCCCATGTATATTTTTTATAATTTCTAAAATTTGCCTTGCCGTGTTTCTAAGTTGGTTGAGATCATTTCCATTTATAAAGATTGCTAAATCAGCAGAGGAGCCTGTTGCATTTTCTGTAGTAGTATCAATGATTGGTTGAGTAATTGTAAAACTTGCACCAGGTAAAAGAAATTCTAATTTATCTTTTATTTGTAAAACAAGTTCTTTCTTTGTTATCTTAGACTTCCAATTACTATAAGGCTGATCAAGTTGTACTAAGGTTTCAATTCTATTTGGACCAAAGGGATCCGTTCCGTCATCATTTCTTCCTAATTGAGTTAAAATAGCACGAATTTCAGAAAAATTAGAAAGCTCTTGAATGATAAGTTTTGGATAATTAGAGGCTTCTTTTAAAGAAATTCCGGAGGGAAGAAAAATTCGAATCCATATAGAGCCTTCGTCTAACTCCGGAAGAAATTCTGTGCCAAGTTTTAAAGAAAAACTAAGTATAAAAATCACAATTCCTAAAGAAACAAGCAAAGTTTTTCTTAGATTTGCAATAAAAAATATAATTGTTTTTTTGTATAAAAAATTAATTTTTTTCCAAAACCAATTTTCCTCCTCATGATGAGGTTCTCCTATGACATAAAAAGATAATAAAGGAGCAATCCAAATTGAATAAATCATAGAACCAAAAATAGCAAAAGACAGGGTCCATGCCATTGGGGAAAACAGCCTTCCTTCTACTCTTCTTAAAGTAAGAATGGGAAGTAAGGCAAGAATAATAATAGTTACAGAAAAAAGAATTTGTTTATAAACTTCTAAAGTGCTATTTAATATGATTTGGGACCTATCTGTATTTTCATTGGAATGAGAAAATCTTCTAAATATACTTTCAACCATTACAATTGTAGCATCTACAATAATTCCAAAGTCAATAGCACCCAACGACAAAAGATTTGCAGGAATTCCACTTGCGAGCATTAATAGAAATGCAAACAATAAAGAAAATGGAATAGAAATGGAAGATACAAGAGCTGCCCTCCAAGAACCTAAAAGAAGTGTTAGAATCAAAAACACTACTGCCATTCCCTCTAAAAGAGTTACCATGACTGTTTTTATAGTAAGAGAGATTAACTCACTGCGATCATAAAGTTTATAAATTCGAACATTTTTAGGTAAAACTTTTTGGTTCAACTCTTTGATTTTTTCTTCAATTGCTTTGACTGTTTTTCCGGGGTTTTCAAATTTTCTTAGCAGTACAATTCCTTCAATCCCAGACTCAGAACTTAGACCTTGGACTTTATCTAAATAACCTAAAATTCCGCTTGGCTGTTGAAATCCAATTTCTACAGTAGCCAAATCTTTAATAAGGATGGGAATTCCTCCTCTATTATCTACAACTATATTTTCAATATCTTCCAATTTAGATATTCGACCAACGCCACGAATGTTCATTTGGGTTGCTCCAATTCTAATGAAATTTCCACCCGTATTTTGATTATTGTTCTGAAGGGCTTCAAAAATATCACGAACATTTAATTTGTATTTTTCTAATTGAATTGGATTTAAAATAATTTGGTATTGCCGAATCAGTCCTCCAAAATTTGCTACATCAATGACTCCGTGCGCTTGTAAAAGTTTAGGAATAATTACATATTCTTGTAGTTCTCGTAAGTAAGTAAGAGAAGTTGTTTCATCCCCTTCAATGATATAACGATAAATCTCTCCAATAGAAGGAGTCATGGGACCAAGTTCCGGCTTTACATCATTAGGAAGTTCTAAAAAAGAAAGTCTTTCAAAGATCATTTGTCGAGCTTTATAAATATCGGTTCCATCTTCAAAAGTAAGTCGAATTACTGTAAGTCCAAAGATAGTTCTGGAACGTTTGGCAATTACGCCCGGAACAGTATTTAAAGCTCTTTCGATAGGAATTGTGACTTGAAGTTCTACCTCTTCTGCTGGTAAACCTTCTGCAACTGCAATTACACTTACTTCAATATCGCTAATATCGGGATAGGCTTCTAAGTCTAATTGATTCCATGCAAAAAATCCAAGTCCACAAATTCCTAAAAAAAACAAAAGTGTAATAAAACGTTTTTCTAAAAAAAATTGAATTGTTTTTTGCAAGACTATAGCCCGAATGAGAGTCCTTTTAATAAAAACACATTGGAAACCACTACCTCTTCTCCTTCTTCCACTCCTTTAGCTATTTCAATAAGCCCTTCTTTTTCACTAGAAAGAATTACCTCTCTTCTCTCAAAAGTACGTTCATCTTTTTTAATAAATATATAATAACGAGCATTGGCTGAGAGAAGAGCCATCTTGGGGATCATAAGCCCATTATCTTTTAGAATAAACTCTACTTTTCCATACATACCCGGCTTGAGCTTATTAGCTTTATCTATCATTAAAATTCGAATTCTTGCTTTACGTGTCTCTAAGTTCAATACTTCTGCGATAGATTCTATTTTACCTTCAAAGGTTTCTCCGGGATAGCCCGGAAATGTAATGTTACAAGTAATTCCACTTTGTAGTATATTGAGCTCTGTCTCAGGCAGATCAGAAATTAAATACACACTTCCCTGTTTAGCTTTATAAATTTCTTGTGGAGTAAATCCTTCTTTGCGAAGCTCTGCCTCATGTTCAGCAAGAAGGGCCTGCTTATTGTACAGTTCTGAAGAAGCATCGTTTAATTCTTTTCCCGTAGCTGCTCCATTCTCATACAAATCTTTAGTACGGTTATAATTAGAACGAGCAAAAGCAATTTGTTTAGAATCTTGAATATAATTTGCATAAGCAGAGGAAAGTTCTTTTGTAGCAAATAAAATAATAGGAGGATTGCTCAACGAACCTGCTTTAATTACTTTTGCCATCACTGTTGCAGGAGCCGATAAAGAAGTATCATAATCTAGATAAATTACTTTTTCTGTTCTAAAAAGTTGTAATTGAGGAGAGTTTTCTGGAAAACGAATGTACTTTCCTGCCTCCTCAATCTTAGGTGGAAGTTCTAATTTTTCAATGTTTAATTTTTTTTTATCCTTGCAAAAAATTAAAAATAATAAGAACAAAAAATATATAAAAAATTTATTTATTATCATATACATTTTCCAAAAGTTTTCCAGTTGTATAATCTAATTCTAGTTTTGATAAAAGAAGTTGGTACTTTGCATCAATAAAATTATTCTGTGCTTCAAACCAAGTCCTCTGTGCATCTAAAAAATCAATTACTGTGGTTCCACCTTTCAAGTAACTATAACGAACAATCTCTACAATCTTTTGTGAATTTTGTAAAATTTTTTCAAATCTATCATAGTTAATCATTGCTGTTTCTAGGTTAGCAAGAGAGTTTTTTACTTCAAAACTCACTTGCTTTTCAAGGGCTAATTGAAATTGTAAAGATTTTTCTAATTCAGACTTTGCTCCTATGATATTTCCTTGATTTCTATCAAAAATAGGAATTGGGATTGTAATAAAGGTTCCTGCATATTCTTGTCCATTTTGTGGATTATAAATAAAACCAATCTCTGGAGTGGGATACGCAAAAGCTTCTTGGACTTTTAAATTAGAGCGCGCAACGTAAACATTAGAATTTGCAACTAAAATATCTGTTCTATTTTTGAGGGCATAATTAAACAAATCTTCATACTTAGGAAGTTTTTCTTTACTGTTCACAGAAGGATTATTTTCTATCTCTGGATCTTTTTCAAGAGATAATAAAAATTTAAGCTCTCGTGTTTGGTTTTTCAGTTGAGTTTGTTCATTCTGTAGTTCGACAGAATAAGTCTCCCAGAGATTTTCTGTCCGCATGTATTCTGCTTTTGTAATGGATTCACTTTTAAGTCGTATTGCATTTACTTTAAGTAAAGTTTTAATAGATTCTAAATTTTGATTTATAACATCCAATCGTTCATAACTTCTTTGTGTGTTCAAATATTGGGTAGAAACTAAAAAATATAAATTTCTTTCAAATTCCAAAATTTGATTTTTAACTAATTTTAAAGAATCTTTGGCAAGTTGAATCGAATAAGCTCGCTGTCCTGCAACCGGAATGCTTTGCGTAATTTGCACCCAATCCTGCCTATTGGAAGCAGGGATAGGATTAGAACGCATTTTAAAAAGTTCTTGACTATTGAATACTGGGTTAGGGAGAGTCTTCGCTCGCACCAACTCTCCTTCTGCAATCCGTAAATTTAATCTTTCCGCAAGCAAGTATGGATTTTGGCGTCGTGCTAACTGAAGAACCTTTTCTAAATTAAGTTTTTCTTTCTCTGGAAATATATATGATATAGCAAGAGAAAAGAACAAAAGATATTTCATGTTTCTAATGATACATTCCTTAACAAGAAGTAATTTACTGCAATAAAAAATAGTTTGAAAGATTTTATTCTTGGTAAAAAATTTTTGAGGATTTCGAAAGAAAATTGTAATATATTTAAAAATGCAATTTTAAGTACCTCCTTGAATTTTCATGTCAACTTTATTCATCATAAAACTAAATCATAAATAAAAAAATTTTTTCAAAAATAAAAAATTGGAGTGTATAATAAGTCAATTTTTTTCGATGTTTAGATAAAGGGAAGTAAAAAAAAACCCGGTTTTACCCGGGTAAGGCGTTCTAGAACCTATGAGGCAGAGAAATTAGGCAGTAGGTTGGTTTGCAAATTTCCTTTTGTACACTGCATATCCAATTGCTGCCAAAATGAGGAGTAACCAAACATACCAAAATTTTACTAAAATGATAGTAATTGCAGAAATAACAAAAGCAATCACACCAAAGAAGAAATTTAAAGCTCCCTTTCCAAATTCTCCTACGAATGGAATAAACTCGAGAAGTGTCATAAGAGGTCCGGCCATAAGCACAAAGCTAACCCACATCATTACAAACCCAAGGCCTCGACCAAACCACTTCATTGTAGCATCGTCTTTTTTGATATTTGCCATCGTTTGTTCATAAGTGCCCACACCCGCATTGAGAAAGGCATCTCCATCATAAACATACTTGATAATTTGAGTTCCATTTATATCTCCAAGGAAGGTCATAGGAGCATCAGGAACAGGAGTTACGCTAAGTCTAACACGTTCGCATCCTTCTACCGGAGTAGCTTCACAATTCTTATTACTGTACAGATAGTTACTTCCCAGAGTAAATCCATTTAAAATAATTTGTTCTGATTCGGGAAATTTACTTGAAACCGAAGAAGTAAAATTTACTTCTCCTAAATTCACTGTATAAGTTGTTTGGTCAGTTTTAAGACGACCATTCTTAGCAGGAATCGTTTGACTTTCTACAGTTCTTTTATGGTGAATTTTAGTTTTGCAATCTGGAAGTGTAAATGATGAAGGAGAAACAGGAGAATTAGTCCACTCTAATTTACATTCCTTAATCTTTTTCTTATTGTTACCGGAACCTTCTGTTCTCTCTTCCTCATCCCAAGCATATACTTCAGAGCTTTCTGAAATAGAAATGTATTTCCCTTCTTTTACAAAACGACTTCCAATTGGATCTGCATCCAAATTTCCTGTTACATAGATTGGTTTGCCTTCTTCCCTTTGAGAAATAGGTTTAGCTTTTTTAAACGCATCACTTGCTTGAGTACATGTCTCCACTTTGAATAAAGCATAAATAGAAGCAGGAAAAAGCACAATCCCAATTAAAATTCCTTTAAAAGAGTCTCCTATTTGAGAACCAAAACCTACACTCTCTGAAGAAGACATCCCATCACCATTAATTGCCATTTAATCCTCCAAAATTTTTCAATATGCTAGAGATTCAGTTGGAATAAGACAAGAAAAAAATTTTTTTTTTACTAGTTTTAATGTTTCATTTTGAAAATTCAATTAAAAAGAATGAGACATTAAGAAGGAACATCTTGTATATTTCATTCTACATAAATTCATCTAATTATTAAAATAGAATTTGTATAGGTATTGCTATATTAAATTGTGCTTATTCTTAAAAGTTTTTTTTTAAATAAAAAATATAGAAGAGCTTATAAAATAAAGAGAACAGAAAAACGTTACTCAATCAAGTTATGTTTCCCCAATTGAACCCTAGATATTTTATGAAAAAATTTAGGAAAGGCTTAAAATAGAACTAGTTTTGTTATAAATTTCCAGAATATAAAGAAAATTGTGAAACATTTAGTTGTAATTGCTATTCCAGAGATCATTCTAACTAAAGCTATTTTTCCTCTCGTAATTTTTTAATCTCTTCTTTTGAAAGTCCAGTCAGCAAAGAAATTTGTTCCTCACTCATCCCCATAGAAATGGCATTCTTAGCAACTTCTATTTTTCCTTCTATTCTACCCTCTATTTTTCCTTCTATTCTACCCTCTATTCTACCTCTCTGAATACCTTCCGCTAAAGCTGTATCTATCATCCCTTTGGATTCCCAATAGGACATGAGACTTCTCATGTAAATGTCATACTCCTCCCTTGTCATGGCTCCT
>CALDSP010000106.1 GCA_937924465.1 uncultured Leptospiraceae bacterium | reverse complement strand
ATTTCAAAAAATCTCTTTTGTATCCAAAGTCTAATTCATAGTCGGAAGAATAAGCACTTTGTAAACGAACATTTGATAGATTAGAGCTTGTATCTAATCCCTTGAAATTATAAGCTATGTTTCTATGAAAATAATTGAACCGAGTCACTAGAGTCCAATTCAAAAAATTTTTATAGTAGTAGAATCCCAGAGGGAAAAGACCTGAATTTCCTCCTTGAAACCCAAAGTCATAGCGATTCATTCCATCAGGTGAACCATCTATGAGATCATCCCATTTGAGTCTCTTTTCCCATTCAGAGTTATGTTTTCCACTCCAATATCCTAGATTGAGTTTTAAAGCATCTGCATACAAAGAAAAATTTGTTAGCACCAATAGAAAAAAGAAAGTTTGAGGGAAAACAAAAAACTTTCCCCAAGAAATTTTTAAATTCATAGTGTAACCTTTTTTTATGGAACTATTTGTGTAAAATCTCCAAAACTTGTTTCATAATCAGTGCCTGCAACAAGAGTCATATTAAATACATCGGTAGGTGTGACACCCATTTTTGTCAAAACACTTTGAAAAGCAGCAAGGAAATTGTTTCGAGACTTAATTCCTTTCCAAAAATTTTCATACTCTGGAATTTCGGTGGATGGATACATTTCTCCGTATGTTCCTCCTTGTACCGGGCCACCAATAAAAACTACATAGTTTGCATCTCCGTGATCTGTGCTATTATCTCCATTTGCTTTAAGTTGTCTTCCAAACTCACCCCAACAGGCAATGATGGTATTGTTGAAATCGTTTGGTCTAGCTTTAAACAACTGATCAAAACCTTTGTTAGTTCCAAAGATTTCTTCCATCATGTTTTCTAGTTCGGGATATTGTCGTTTATGAGTATCAAAACCTCCATAATTCATAGAAAGGACTCGCATTCCAAGTAAGTCTTTGCAAACAAAAGCGTCATATGCACTTTGGATTTGTTGGGCAAAGTCATCATTTCGAAGAGCTCCATTTCCATTTACCAAATTTTGAATCCCCTGCGGAATTTGATTTTGATTCAATAAATTCTTTACAGAACTAGTTAAATCACGTAACTTTTCATAGTGATTTTTAAAGATTTCAAAAGGTGTACCAGAAAGCCCTGTTTTCTTTTCGTAATAACTCATTTGCGCCCTATACATTACGACTCTGGGATCTTTTGAAGGAGCATTATCCCAACTATTTACTAAACTATCAGGAGTATACAATCCAAACTTCCTTGAGTTTCTAAATGAAATAACATTGGCAGAGTTTCCATCACAAAAAGTTCGAACTTGTCCTGTTACAGAAACTATTTTATAATTTGGATTTAATTCTAAAGCAGAGCCTCCCAAAATTCTTCCACCCCAACCACTTCCACCTGTAGAAAAAGCAGCAGTAGAATAACTCCCCTTTTGAAGTACTAAAAGTGACCTTTGGTGATCTCGTGACTCTGAATGTTTAACATTTGCGACAATTGCAACTTTACCTTCCTTATATTTTTGAAGTAACCATCCACATTTCTTTAAAATTCCAAAGCTAGGATTTCCGTTGGTTCCTGCTACTTCTTCAAACTCCGTGTTGTATTTATTTTGCCATTGAGATGGACTAGAAGAGCTAACCCCATGTGAACCAGCCCTATTTTTCCAATAAGCCTGCCCGTAAGAAGTATTCGGATTGGGCGCGAAAATGTGTCGAAAATCGGGTCCTCCTTCCATAAGTAAGTGCACTAACACATAATTGTTCAAAGTAGGAGGAGCAGCTTCTAATTTACGAAAAGGATTAAAACCAAATATTCCCGTTGCCAAAGCTAATTTTAAAAAATCTTTTCTGTTCATTTCCATTTACTTACCCTCAATTACAAATATATATGGTGTAGAAATAATAAAATTTATAGCCAGCCCTACACCTACGCGAGCCTCATCACCTAACGTCCCCGGATCGTCTAAACGCAATAAAGCAAAACCTGCATCATCAATTTTTTGCTTTAAATCATTGTCGTTTGCAATATCTAAAGGACCACCATCCCCATAGCTATAAATTTTAGTATTGATAGTAGGATCTTTTTTATCTTTAGCTAGAAAATAACTTAGATCTGTACCACTACTAAGCAAAGCATAAAGATGAGCTCTTTCTAAATTTCCAAACTTAGCAAGACCATCTCCAATAAAATAATTCCACAACCATTCTGCAACGTTCTTCACTCTCCATTTTCCCTCAGCATCTTTTGGAATAAGTAAGTCATAAGGTTTTTTATACCCTGTGCTTAAATTTCCTATTCCCCATTGATTTGGATTTTGAGAAGTAGTATTGTAATTCCATTTAAATACATCGGCAGTTTCTTTGGCTTCAATTCCAGTCTGTCCCCCAAAGACTTCATGTGTTGGAAAAAATGTTGTAATAGACTCATCACTAAGACGAGAATTTGTTGCATGCAATCCTGCAGAAATTTCTGAATTAGAAAAAGTAACTAAATTAGAAATTGTAAAAATTCTCTCTGCACTAGTTCTGTATTTAATTCTTGTTTCGTTATAAAATGCTGTAGATAGCGCGTAACGTCTCAAAAACATAAGTAAATTTTTTTGTGGTAATGTTGCCCATATATTTTTGATGATATTGGCTTTTTGTTGAATTTTTATTTGGTTTGCGTTAGGTGAAGTTTCTGTGATATCATTTTCATCCAGATTATCATCTGCAAGGAAGCGAACTATTTTTAAAGGTAGATTTCTTAAACTTTCATTATGAACGATTGATTCTTTTGCAATGTTATAAATTTTTTCTTTGGCATTTGCTCCTTGAAAAGACATTCCATAAACAGTAACCGCCCTATCCAAATGATACTCTGTTCCAAACTCAACGGTATCTAAATTAGGATCATCTTTTTTATAATCACCTATGCGAATGTCTGTGAGTGCTTTGGCAGTCTCCGGAATGGTTACGTTTTCATGCTGTGCAAAAGCTGTATTTGTTTGTTCTAAACTACCTGTTGTAGAACCACCTAAAATTCCAAACAAGAGTTGATGAAATTCTCTTGCAAAGTCTTCATTTCCTTTAAATTCTCCCTTTTCAAAACGATTTTTCTTATGGTTATACTGAATAGCTATAGCGGGAGAAAGAGCTGCATGAGCTAGAACTCTATCGTAAGACTCACCTTTTGCAATAAGATTCATCATTTCATCGTACAAACGAAATTGAGGCCTTGCACCCACTAAACGAGAGTTAGTAGCAACATGATAGTTTGTCTCCATATAACCTATCACCTGACGTACTGGATTGAGTCCTTTTAGTTGTGCAATAATGGGAAATACATAATTTGCAGCGTAACGATTATCAATGTGTAAGTTTGCATTTCTACCGGGTGGCATAATATAAGCACCTGACGCTAGAGATTTAGATAAACAATAAAGCGAGGCATTAGAAGAAGTAGCAGCAGGAGAACCATAGAGAGGTTGGTTCATCTTTGGATTGACGGGATTTGCATTTATAATTTCAATAATAGCACGTGACGGTCCCATATTTACCCATTCTTGGATTTGATTATCTCTTACAAAACCACCCCAAGCAAAGGTATGCAAAATTTTTCTAATGTACGTTTCATTCCAATCCGTGTTTGCAATTCGTCCAGTAAAACTATCATATTGAGAAGGGTCATCTTGCAGACCACCATTACTACCTTCAGAAGGCAATTCGCATGAGTTTGCGTTGAGAAGTCCAAGCAAGGCTAACATGCGGTTATAATTCTTTGGACAATTAGGACTATTGCATTCAAAAAAATTAGAGATAGGATTGCAATTGCTTATTTGAAAAAGCATGAGTACGTAAAATAAACCAAAGGAAATAAACTTTAGCATAAGCAAAACACCTCACTTACAATAACAGTTTGTGTACTAACATTATTAAAGCAACTACAAAAGTAAAGTTAAATTTAGAAATTCTAAAGTTGCTTGTTGCCCTTTTAATACTCTTTGAGACCAAGTCCAATCAGTGGAAATAAAACAATTCTACATGTCTAATGGATAGGTATAATCAACTAAATTATCTGACGCCAAATTCCCAAAAGGTCGTTTATTTTTGTTTTTAATTCTTCAAGTCTTCTGATTTCATTTTCTTTTTTAGGATTGGCTTTAAGAAAATTATCTATCCAATCATCAACATATTTTTGATGCATTGAGATAGAATTATAAAAGATGTCATGTTCGTTTGCTAAACCTGCATTGCAAAGAGATTGGAAATAAGCACCATATTTCTCTTTTGCTAAAATGGGTTTTTAATCCTTCTTTATCCATTAGGTCAATAGATAACTCTTTTTATTTTAGTTAAGCCAAACCTCACAAACCTTTTAATTTTACTGTTCATGTTATTTGCTTGATTTATTTTTAATAACTGCTATCTTAGAAAACCTCTAAACGGAATAATAAAAGAAAGAAATTTTTTGGATATCTTTTATTCTTATAAGCGTCCCAATTCGGCACCATAGTTATTGAATCTATTTTACCCATTCTATTAAACAAATCCTAAATCAAATTTAGATTAAATCTTACGACTAAGGTAATATTCATAGGCTTAAGATTTTCAAAATGCAATGAAAATTTTGATTGGCATGATTGATGGAAATTGAAAATCTTGAATCAAGAACTAAAGGGAGTTGAACAATGAGCAAAACACCACCACCAATCAATACTTCAAGAAAATTTCCAGATGGACTCGCTAGTGCACATTCTTTACTCATCAATGCAAAGAATGGAATCAAAGGAAATCAAAAAGGAAAACGTTACGCTATTCCAGCCTTCAACGTAACTACGTTTCAGGGGATCAATGCTGCCATTACAGCTTTTGATATGCTTGGGGCTAGTGGAATCCTTGCATTTTCAAACACTGCTTTAAAGTCCTTTGGAGGGGGTGATCCTATTTTTGGAATTGAGCTTGTAACAAGTTATGTTGAAAAATGGGCAAGAAAACTAAAAGTAAAAATTGCAACTCATTTAGATCATGGAGATTATATTTCTGAATCAGGACGAAAAGTAGTCCAAGCAGCTACCTTAGCATTCACCTCTGTAATGGCAGACAACTCAACTGATCATAAAAATGAAAAAGCCATGCCTCTTAAAGATAATATTGAACTTACAAGAGAAGTGGTTGATATGGCACACCCACTAGGGCTTTCAGTAGAAGGGGAATTAGGAGTTTTAGCAGGTGAAGAAGATGAAGACACAAAAAGTGAGCACTCCACTTATACAAATCCTGGAGAATTAGAACAATTCTTACGAGAAACTGGGGTCTTTATGCTAGCTCCAACAATTGGAACTATGCATGGACCAAACAAAGGCAAACCCGGTCATAAAGTAAAATTAAATATTGAACTTGCTCATGAACTTTTGAAAATTGCAGACTCCATTCATCCCGATATTTTATTTGTTGCGCATGGGGCATCCACACTTTATCCTGAAGTTGTAAACTATGCCTTGCAACATTTAAATGGTCACCCTTCCGCACAAAAGTGGAAAGATTTTGTCGGTACAGATTGGGATCAAATCCAAGGATTGATTGAGGCAGGTTTCTCAAAAATCAACACCGATACTGAAAACCGCCAAACTTATGTTGCAGCTTTAGTAGGAGCTTTACACAAGGATTCTGCTAAGATTGATATTCGCTACTATGATAAAGTAGCTACAGAGGCTGTTACACAAAGTTACATTAAAAAATTAATTATGGCAGGAGATTACGGAGTTTGGTATGAACCGAAAATAGACATCAATAAATTTACATTTGATTTATCTAAGGATTTAGCTGCGGCTACAGGAACTAAATAATGAAAAAAAAATTTCGTTTTGTAAAAATGGAAGGCATTGGAAACGATTATGTTTATATCGATGCTACCCAAGAAGACATTCGATTAACTCCTAAACAAATTCAAAAAATTTCTGACCGTCACTTTGGAGTAGGAAGTGACGGAGTCATTTTCATAAGACCTTCCAAAATTGCTGATTTCCAAATGGATATGTACAATTCTGATGGTTCATGGTCAGAAATGTGTGGAAACGGAATTCGTTGTGTTGGAAAATATATTTACGACTTTGGGCTTACTCATTCTAAAAATCCTAAAATTGAAACAGGCAAAGGAGTTTTAGAGTTAGACTTAGAATTAGATGACAATCAGAAAGTAAAAATGGTAACAGTAGACATGGGAAAACCAATTTTTGAACCAACAAAAATTCCTGTGATTTGGGAGGGAGAATACCCTATTTTAGAAGAGCCTATTCTTATCCATAACCAAGAATTGCTTTTTAGTGCTGTAAGCATGGGCAATCCTCATGCAGTAATTTTTGTAGATAATAACAGAACTTTTCCTGTAACAGAAATGGGCCCTAAAATTGAAAATCATCCTATGTTTCCAAAAAGAACAAATGTAGAATTTGTTACTTTTTTAGAAAAAGATCATTTGCACCAACGAACATGGGAGAGAGGTGCCGGAGAAACCTTAGCTTGTGGAACAGGAGCTTGTGCAGTAACAGTTGCGAGTCACTTAACAGGACGAACAGGACGTTACGTGCAAATTGATTTACTTGGTGGAACTTTATGGATTGAATGGTTACAAAATGATCATATTATTATGAAAGGTCCTGCTACTTTTGTTTTTGAAGGAGAAATTCAAATAGAAGAATGAAATTAGAAATTGCTACGTTAGGTGGTGGATGCTTTTGGTGTTTAGAGGCAATTTATCAATTAGTAAATGGAGTTGTAAAAGTTGTTTCAGGTTATGCAGGTGGAGAGAAAATAAACCCTACTTATAGAGAGGTTTGTACTGGAGAAACGGGTCATGCCGAAGTAGTGCAAGTTTATTTTGATTCAGATATTATTTCTTATTCGGAAATTTTAAAAATTTTTTGGGATATTCATAATCCAACAACTTTAAACCGACAAGGAAATGATGAAGGAACTCAATATCGTTCTATTATCTTATATCACAATGAGGAACAAAAAGAAATTGCTTTACAATCTAAACAAGAAGAGCAAAAAAATTGGTCTTCTCCCATTGTAACAGAGGTACTGCCGTTCACAGTTTTCTATGAAGCTGAAGACTATCATCAAAATTATTATAGATCTCACCCAAACGCAGGTTACTGCTATTTTGTGATTCGTCCTAAAGTAGAAAAATTTATAAAGTCAAGAAATATTTATTGAATTAGAGTTTATCCTCCCTTACTCATAAGATATTTTTCTAAAAATTCTGTAATATCTAAGATATTTCGATTAATCATTTTCTTAAGTTCGGGAGGAATGTTTTGGGATTTAATCACTCTATAATAATTCAAAGCATTTTTAAGCATTTTTCTGCGAGCAAACTCTTGGGCTTTCATTAGCATTGGTTTATATTTATAATAAGAATATTCCATTAAGCTATAATTTTTTGATAAACGAAAAGAATGGGGGATTTTGGAGAAATCATAAGTTAAAGTTAAGAATGGAGCATCATCTACTTCTGGAGGTTTCAGTTCCAAAACCCCATGAATCATTCGTTCTGGTTCAGGTTCTTTCTCTGGTGTTTCAATTGCTGGAATTTCTACCTCTTGTTCAGGTGGAGGAGTATCCGACTCTACAATTTCTACATCAGGGGGAGGAGTGTCCTCAAATACTCTAGGCATGGCTCCGGGTGTGCCAAATATATCGTCTGTTTTTCCAACTTTTGTATCAATTGGCTCAGGAAGTTCTATTTTGAATAATTCATGAATTGTTTCCTCTTTAATTGTTGGAAAAAGGACTTTTTGAGTTGTAAGCCCTTTGAGTTCTTCCCATTCTTTTTCTGTAATTTGACGAGTTGGTTCTCTTTCTAAAACTTTCTGAAGAGCCCCCTCAACTGGAAGTTCCCATGAAATATTTCTTTTTGGAGCATCGGCAAAGTCTTCTAAGTGCACGGTAAGTGGATCTGGAAGACCAATTTTTACCAACTCAGCTTGATAAGGAGAAGGAGGAGCGATCTCCTGCACATATTCCCTATTTGCTGGAATAGAATCAGATAAGGTTGTAAGAGGTTGTGAAATTTGAGATATAGGACTTGCTTGGTTCACAGAATTTTGATCAATAGCAGGTGGTTGATCTTGTAAACGAGAAGAAATACCACTTGGTAATCCAATTGGAACATAACTTGGGACAAATTCTCCTTGTTTGAGATTCTCTGGCATTTGTAGGAATTCAAAATCAGAAGGATGATAACTTGAAAGTTTATCTTGAAAACCCAAACCTGCTGCACTAGAACCAATAAAAGGAAATTTGTTTTGGATTTGTGCTGACCAATCTCGGAGAAAACTTTCTCTTTGCTTAAATAGGTCAACTTTTCGTCGTTCCACTCCCGAACGCCTCTCTTTAGTTACTGGAATATTTTTAGTTCTTCGATCCTTTCCCGAGCGTCTATCCACCAAAGGCAAATGACGAAAAGGTTTCCATTCCTCTGTATGATATAACTCTGCTAGAATATCGACAGGAGAACGGGTTTGATGAGGATAACTTTTAGGCTCTTCTAAATCTTGCTTTGGAACCCAATCAGCAGCTGGAAGTCCTTGGGAGAGGCCTAAATTTAATTTATTTAATAAATTTTGAAATTCAGCATCCGAAAGTGCCAAATTTTCCAAAGAACTTTTTTCTTTCTCTGTAGTAACAACAACATCAAACTTTTGTGTATTAGGTTTAGATGCTTGCAAAGAGGAAATTTTTTCTGCAGGGATTTTTACATCACTTAAGATATCTACTACTCGTTCTAAATTTTGAAGAGTTTTTTCAGAAAGTTCTTTAGATGCAATTTCATTGGAATAATCTAACTTGAGTTCAGTAGAAGAAGGAGAACTGGAATCTGCAATAATAAGAATGGGTTGAGTTTCTGATTTTTTTTCCGTTTGTCCAACGTCTTCTTTTATTTCACTTTCACTAGGGGAGATTTCTAACTCCTTAGGTAGTTCAGAATGGATGGAATCTAAATTTTCCAAACCTTCTTGTAGGGAACGAGTCAAATCATCGGAAAGTTCTTTTAGAGCACTATTAAAATCTTTTTCTTCTACAAGGTTTGATTGAACGGCATGATACTTAGCTTTTTTTGTATAGGTTGATTCGTTTTGAAGAAAAGATTCTAATTCATAAATAATTTTTTCAATTTTTTCTCGGAT
>CALDSP010000105.1 GCA_937924465.1 uncultured Leptospiraceae bacterium | reverse complement strand
AGAAAGTTTTAATTTTATAAAATGAACTTCCCCTACATCAGCCGTGTTGATTCGAAATTCATCGGGGAAATTATAAATATCTAAAGGAGGTGGGGCTTTTACTAAAGCAATATTTTTCTGCTGCTTATAGACGGTATTTGCGGCATACTGTGCAACAAAATAAGAAACAGCACTCACTGCTAAAAGCCCTGCTAAAACTAAAGCTGTGTAAATTAACCACTTTGTAATGGGAGATGATTTTTTCGGTTCTGCCTGCGGCTTCGCTTCTTCATCTTCTTCAATTTGTGCTGCTGCATCACCCATAGTATTCTCCTTTTCTTAAAATTTAATCTTCCCCTTCTGTAGTTGTTTCAGTGTTTGGGAGTTTTGTTTTTGGTAATTTATAATTGCTTTCATGGGATTTTCGCTTTGTACTTTTTTCTGTAAGTAAGACTACGTCAATTCTACGATTGTATGCTTTGGCTTCGGGAGTGCCTTCATTTTCTACTGCAAAAGGACGAGAGGAACCATAACTTACCGCTTGAATACTAGAAGGTTCTAATCTTCCCGCATTGATTAAAAATACAGTAGCATTGACTGCTCTTGCTGCAGCTAAATCCCAGTTGTTTGCATAACTACGTTCTTCTTTTCCTTCATTTGTACCTGGTAAAACAGCATCTTCGTCACTGTGCCCTTCTACTTTTACGAATCTATCTAGGTCTTTAATTAAAATAGAAACTTTTTTTAAAACTTCCCTTGTAGGTGGCAGTAAAATGGCTGAACCGGGATTAAAATAATCTGCTCCTATTAAAGAGATCACAAGTCCACGTTCGTCTTCTGTTATGCGAATTTTTCCTTCTTTAATTTCAGATTTAAACATTTGAGTGGCTTGGTTTTTAGCTTTAGAAACTGTTCTTCCTTTTGTTTGTGAGGGTAAGCTTTCTATATTCATTCCCATTTCTTCTAAACTACCTTTGGAAAGAGTTTGTCCTCCTTCAAAAAAACCCGTAGCTGACTTAAACACAGAAAGAATAATTTGCATTTCTTTTTGATTGGTTTTTCCAGTTGTATACAACATTACAAAAAAGCAAAGCAACAAAGTAACCATATCCCCATAAGTGAGCATATATTCTGGAACTTTTTGAAAACATTCCGGACACTTTTGTTTCTTTGCCATGTTTTAATCCCTTCCGTCGTCTTTTAAAGCCAATCGATCTGTTGGAGATAAAAAGCTAGAAAGTTTTTCTTTTACAATACGAGGGTTGTCTCCTGCTTGGATAGAAAGAGTTCCTTCTATCATGATTTGTTTCATGGCAAGCTCATCTTCACTTTTTCGAGTTAGTTTTTTCGTAAATGGAATAGCTATAAGGTTTGCAAGAAAGGAACCATAAAGAGTGGTAATCAATGCAGCAGACATACCAGCTCCAATAGCAGCAGAGTCCCCTGTACCTAAGTTTCGTAGCATAGCAATGAGACCAATGAGAGTACCTAACATTCCAAATGCTGGTGCCAAACTTCCTAAAGTATCCCACCAATCTCTACCATGCTTATGGCGACCTGCAATGTTATTCATTTCTGTTTCCATGATATTTCGCACTAATTCGGGATCTGTTCCATCTACCACTAATTGAATTCCTTTTTTTAGGAATTCATCGTTGAGTTCTTGGATTTCGTCTTCCAGTGCAAGTAGTCCTTCCCTTCTAGCTTTTTCTGAAAAGTTGACTAAAACAGTAATTAATTTAGCAGGTTCAAATTTTGTAATGTTAAATACTTTTTTGGTAACTTTATTGATATTCAGGCTAGATTCTAAAGGATTTGAAATTACAGTTCCCGCAATAGAACCCCCAACTGTAATGAATATAGATGGAATGTCAATAATACTTAAAGGGTTCATTCCTGTTACGAATATCCCCATAGTCAATACACTAACTCCAAACGCTAAACCTCCAATTGTTGCTAAATCCATTTTTTAAGCTCCCTCTTTTTGAAAGCCAAATGCTCTTTGAAAAATTGTTTTATGGTATTCAATCACACTATTTCGCACTTCGTCCACACTCTCTTTTACTATAATTTTTTTGTCGTTAATTAAAGTGATAACTGTATCGGGAGTTGCCTCTACAGTTTCAATTTGACTAGCATTTAACATAAGTTCTGAATTATTTAAACGATGTAGTTTAATCACTTTGACTAGACTCTCTTATTAGGGTATCGACATGATTTTTCATTTCTTTTATGAATTTTTCTTCTGTAAATCGTTGTATATTTTCTTCAAAATCCTTTTTTTGCAAATCTTTTTTTTCTAATTTTTCAATTCCTTCATTGAGTGCTTCTACAGTTTGCTCATAAAAGAAAATTCCTGTTTTTTCGTTAATTACAGTCTCCAAAGCTCCACCAAATCCATAAGCGACCACGGGGGTCCCAAAACTTTGAGCCTCTACGGGAGTAATTCCAAAATCTTCTAAGCCGGGGAAAATAAATCCTTTGGCTCTCTTATAATACTCTGAAATTGTTTCTCTTGGAAGGTTTCCAAGAAGTTCTACATTTTTGGGAAGATTTTTTTTAATTTTTTTTTCGTCTTGTCCTCCACCAATGATCAAAAGTTTTTTTCCATTTTTACGAAAAGCCTCAATTGCTAAATCTACTCTTTTATAAGGCGCAAAGGCAGAGACAATTAAATAAAAGTTTTCTTTTTTTTCCCAACTTACCTGAGTTGATTCGGGGAGGCAGGGTGGATACACAACTTTTGACTTTCTTCTATAATATCGATAAATTCTTTGTGAAATAAATTTAGAATTTGCTATAAATTGATCTACTCTTGCGCAAGAGGCAATATCCCAAGTTCTTAGATAATTTGAAATTGTTTGCATAAGAAAAAATTTGAATCCACTTTTTTGTGGAAAGTAATCGTAGTATAAATCCCAAATATAACGCATAGGGGAATGAATATAACTTAAATGTTTGACGTTAGGTGGTGGAATAATTCCTTTCGCTACACAATGAGAAGATGAAATAATAAAGTCGTATTCACGTAAATCAAAGGTTTCTATTGCAATAGGAAAGAGAGGTAAAAAATTCCTGTACTTGGTTGATTTTAAAGGAAGTTTATCTGTAAAAGCTGTGAAGATTTTTTTGTTTTCAATTTCAGGAATGAGTCTACCCTTATTATAAATTAGAGTAAAAAGATCCGCATTAGGAAAAATTTTTAACAAGGAGAGTAAAACTAACTCTCCCCCACGCATTCCAGTAAGCCAATCATGAATGATTGCAACTCTCATTTAGATTAAAAAATTCTTTAGAAATTCAGAGAACTTTTCTACTACCTCTGTATAAGGAGGATAAACAAACCTCATAGGACTAAACATTCCTTGTTGCAAGACCGCTTTTTTGTGAGAAAAGTTTTCAAAAGAATGAAAACCATGATAGCTTCCCAGTCCACTATGATTTATACCACCAAAAGGGAGATTGTGATTGATAAAGTGCAATAAAACGTCATTGACAACTACTCCACCCGAAGAAGTATTTTGAAGTACTTTTTGGATTTCTGACTTTACATTAGAAAATAAATATAAAGCTAGAGGTTTTTCACCTAACGTAATAAATTCAATAGCTTCCTCAATACTTTGAGAGTCTATAATGGGAAGGATAGGACCAAAGATTTCTTCTTGCATGATTAGAGCATCTTTTGGTACGTGAGTGAGGACTGTTGGTTCAAGGTAATTTTCTTTTTCATCTCCTTTTCCACCAAATTCAAGTTTGGCTCCTTTTTGAATTGCATTTTCAATGAAATGCATTAAACGAGAGAAATGTTTTTGGTTAATGATTCTACAGTAATCGGGGGATTCTTGGATGGTTTGAGTTGCATAAAATTTATTTATAAATTCTTTTAAGTAAGAGACAAAAGTTTCTTGATCGTTTGAATTCATTAAAATGTAGTCAGGTGCAATACAAGTTTGTCCTGCATTTAAAAATTTTCCCCAAGCAATTTTTTCAGCACAATATTTAAAACTAACTTTATTTCCAAGAATTACAGGAGATTTTCCACCTAACTCTAAAGTAACCCGAGCCAAATGTTTAGCTGCTTTTTCCATTATAATTTTTCCTACACGCGTACTTCCAGTAAAAAAGATATGATGGAATGGCAATTCTAATAATTCACTTGCGACTTCTGCATCTCCTTGGATAAGGGCTACCTCATCTTCTGAAAAGGCAAGTTCTATAATTTCTTTAAGCACTTCGGAAGTATTGGGAGCAAATTCAGAGGGTTTGAGGATTACAGTGTTTCCACTTCCAATTGCTCCTACTAAAGGAACCATGGCAAGTTGAAAAGGATAGTTCCAAGGAGAAAGAATTAAAACATTTCCATAAGGCTCATAGTGAATTTCGCTTGTAGAACCAATGAGGGGAATTGGACTGCTCACTGTTTTGGGATTCATCCATCGTGGCAAGTGGCGAATAAAATCATTTGATTCCATAAAAAATGGAACTAATTCAGTTAACTGAACTTCTTGGGGAGATTTCCGAAAATCTTTCCATATGGCTTTTTCAATGGATTCAGATTTTTCTTCTACTATGGTTTTTAGTTTTTGAATTTTTTGAATTCTTTGTTGGGGGTTGGAAGTTTTTAATTCTTTAGATTTTTGCTGTTGTTTTGCGAAGATGGCATATAGTTTAGAATTCATAAAACTAACTTTCTAAACTTAGATAAAAAAGCATTCTATTTTTATAATATTAGTTTTCTAGTAATAAGTTCTTTCCTCAATTTCAGAAATGGAAGAGAGAGCTCTCAAGTTTTTAAAAATGATTTTATTTTTATCAATGTCAATCCAATCTCTGGCTTTAAAGTCAGATAAGGCTCGAATTACAGACTCTGTAGTTGTTCCAATAATAGAAGCAATAATCTCACGAGTAATGGTCAACGTAATTTCATTAGTATTTCCCGTGTTTTGGTTAATGTTTATTAAAAATTCTGCTAACTTACTATGAATTTGTTTGGTTCCCAAGGAAAAGATTTGGTTTTCTGAATCTTTCCAACTTTTTGCCATTTGTTTTAAAAGTTCTGATGTGAAATTGGAATTCTCTAATATTTTATTCAGAGTTTCCTTACTGATACTACATACCTCTACATCATTCATGCAAATTGCAGAATGGTTATAAATTTCAGAAACAAGCACGTCTCTACAACCAACCCAATCTCCCTTACCATGGATGAGAAAGGTCTGTTCACGACCACTAGAAGAAGTGCGATAAGAACGCACTAAACCTGATTGAATACAATAAAATTTATTTGCTTTTTCTCCGTACTTAAATAAAAAAGCTCCTTTTTTGAACAGGGAAAAACTTTTATTCTCGTTGATATGAGAAATTTCTTTTTTATCCAAGCATTTGAAAAGGGTTGAGTCAAAATGGCTGCAAGTTCCACAGGTGGGCATTCTAGTTTCCATAAAACCAGCATTACATTTTGCAATGTAAAAGTCAATTCTTATTTTTTTTTATTTAAATTAAAAAAAAATTACAATTTTTTTTTTAAATCAATGGTCCATAAAAAAGTATGGACATTTTGGAAAGGCTCATGCATTTAGAAAATTCTTAATCACTCCTAAAACTTCTTCTACTTCGCTTTGAGCCATGTAAGGAAATAAAGGTAAATTTAGAACACTTTCACTAATTTCTCTGGCATTTTCTTTTCCAAACTTTCCTCTTAAATACTCTTTAGCGCCTGCTTGATCAGACATAGAACGGGGATAGATATTAGCAAAACCAATTCCATTTTCTTTTAATTTGGTTTCTAGCTGTGTTCTCTTATTGTTGGGAAAAAGATTTACATTGCAATATCCATTTTCTATATAATCAGAAGGGGGTACAATTACATTGACTCCTAATTTTTTTAGTTCTACTTGATACTGTTTTGCAAATTTTTGACGGCTTTCCAGTCTTTGTGGAAAATGTTTTAAACTCAAATTTAAATAAGCTGCTTGTAAAGAATCTAATCGAGAATTCCACCCAACGTAACCATGTTCATAATGTAAAGTTCTACCATGATTTGAAAGTTTTCTTACTTTATCTGCTATTTCAGAGTCGTTTGTAAAGACTGCTCCTCCATCTCCTGCTGCACCTAAAACTTTTGCGGGATAAAAAGAAGTAGTAGCTACAAAAGCGTTTTTATAAATAGATTCGTTTTGATAAATTACACCAAAACTTTGAGCACCATCTTCTACTAAAGGAATGTTTTTCTTCTTACATAATTCTCTGAAATCATATAAACGATGTGAACCCCATCCATACAAATGCACTATGATTGCAGCATTGGGTTTAACTTGTTCTATTGCGTTTTGAAATTCTTCAAAATCCATTTGTAAATCTTGCATGTTTGTATCAACTACATAAGGATCGGCTCCTACATTGACTACTGCTTCAAATGTAGCCCAGAATGTAGAATTTGGTAATAAAACTTTATGACCTCTTCCAATTCCAATAGCACGTAATGCCAACTGAATAGCATCTGTGCCGTTCGCACAAGTAATAGAATACTTGACTTGGTTATATTCACAAAGGTTTTTCTCTAATTGTTCAACTTCTGCTCCTCCTATAAATTGAGCGTTTTTACTCATCTGTTGAACCTTCTCTATCCATTCTTCTAGAAAGCCTTCTTCAAAACGTTTAATATCAATAAAGGGGACTCCCATAAATTTTCCTTAATTGTATTGAATTTTATCATGAATACTTTTTGGAAATAAAATGTTTATAACTTCTTTGAATTCAGAAACAGGATAAAACACTATTCCTTTTTTTATATAATCTGGAATTTCTCGAACATGGGCTTCATTTTCTTTTGGAAAAATAATTTGTTTGATTCCCACTCTTTTAGCGGCAATGACTTTTTCTTTTAAACCTCCAATTGGTAGAACTTGTCCAGTCAATGTAAGTTCTCCTGTCATTCCATAACCATCTTGAATGCTTGTATCTAAACATAATGATAAAATAGCACTTGCCATAGTAATTCCAGCACTTGGTCCATCTTTAGGGGTTGCACCATCTGGTACGTGGAGATGAATTTTTTTATTGTTGAATAGAGCTTGATCTTTTAAAATACTTCGAACATAACTGTAAGCAATGTTTGCAGATTCATTCATGGTTTTACCTAATTTTCCAGTAAGAATGAGACCTTCTCTGCCTTTTAAAAAAATTGCCTCCACAAATAAAACAGCTCCTCCCATAGAAGTCCAAGCCAAGCCTAAAGCAGTGCCGGGACGTGTTGTATGAATCATTTTTTCGTCTGTAAAAGTTGGAATTCCTAAAAATTTTTCTAAATCTTGGATTTCAATTTGGTTTGGTTTATGATTGTTTAAGGCATATTCATAAGCTAGTTTACGGACTAGTTTATCGGTGGTTCGCTCTAGACCTCTTAGTCCAGCCTCTCTAGAATAAGAATCAATCATATATTTGATAGTTTGATTGTTAATTTTTACTGAAAGATCGGAAAGTCCATTTTTAGATAAGATTTTTTTCCAAAGATATTTTTTAAAGATAACAATCTTTTCTTCTGTAATATAACCAGAAAGCCGAATCATATCCATTCTATCAGCAAGCACTCTAGGAATTGTATCCAACGTATTTGCAGTACAAACAAATAAAACATGAGATAAGTCAAATGGTAAGTCTAAGTAGTTATCTCGAAAGCTATTGTTTTGTTCGGGATCCAAAGCCTCAAGTAATGCACTAGCAGGATCCCCTGCAAAACCTATTTTTAATTTATCAATTTCATCTAGTAAAATAACAGGGTCTTTTTCTTTTACAATTCGAAGAGCATTGATGAGTTTACCCGGTAAAGCTCCAACATAAGTTCTCCTATGTCCTTTGATTTCTGCCTCATCTCTTAAACCACCTAAAGAAATTCGAAAAAATTTTCTTCCCATTGCCTCTGCCACAGAACGAACGATAGAAGTTTTTCCTACACCCGGGGGACCTACTAAACAAAGAATGGTAGCAGAGTTAGAATTGGGATTCAATTTTTTTACTGCTAAGTATTCTAAAATTCTTTCTTTAACATCTTCTAGTTTGTAGTGATCTCTGTTTAAAATTCGTTTTGCTTTTTGTAAATCGATTGTTTTGGGCTTTGGGGTTTCCCATGGAAGGGCTTCTATAATATCCAAGTAGTTGCGCACAACGTTATACTCGGGTGAATGCACATCTAAAAACTTTAGTTTTTCTACTTCTCTGTGGACTTCGTGAATAATTTCTTCTGGAACATTGCAGGTTTTGAGTCTTTCTAAAAGTTGCTCATATCTTTGTTCTGATTGCTCCTCAATTCCAAGTTCTCCTTGGATAGCTTTGAGCTGTTCACGTAAAAAAAATTGACGTTGTTGTTTGTCCATTTTATCGTTAATCTGTTCATTGATTTTCTTTTGGACATCTAATAACTCTAGTTCTTTCTTTAAAAAAATAATTACTTTTTTGAGGCGTTCGTGAACATCTAAGGTTTCTAAAACTTCTTGGTATTCTTCCTTTTCAAGATTGAGAATAGAGCAAACAAAGTCTGCCATTTTTCCGGGTTCAAACAAATTTGCCATTGCTAGTTTCATCTCTTCTGTAAAAAGAGGATTGTTTACAGAAAGTTCTCGCGTGTGAATTACAAGAGTTCTCATGAGAGCACGCAAGTCAGTTTTACTACCTTTAGAAATAATATCTTCTGGAAAACTTACTTTTGCTGCGAGGAAAGGTTCAAAGCTCACAAACTCTTCTATTCTAAAACGGTGAATGGCCGCAATGAGAATGTTACTTCTGCCATCGGGAAGGTTGATTTTTTTTAATATAGAGGCTACTACTCCAAATTTATATAAGTTTTCGGGGAGGTCACCAGGCTTGTCATCATCTTTCATTAAAACTAAGCCAATGTGTCCTTCATTTTTAAACACTTCTTCGCAGGCTAAAGAAAATTTACCTTGTGGAACAATTAAGGAAATGCTCATTCCGGGAAATAAAGGTTTAGAACGAATGGGAACAATTAAAAGTTCCACTAGCTTTTGTTTGGTTAAAGATGATTGTTTAGTTTTCTTCTTGGAAGTTTTCTTCATTCTTTAATTTTAGATCTTAATTATAATTTCCAATTTTTTTTATAGCCTATGAAAAACAATAAAAATAGATTTCTTTCCTTTTTCATAATTTCTTTGTTTTTGAATTTTATATTACTTTTTTTTTTATTTCCTAAAAATCAAATTCGATTTCGTTTTTGGGTAATGCAGATTTTTGGTTTTTCTACTCATACTAAAATTCCAAAAATTTCTCCTATTTTTTTAAATGATTTTCAACCTGTCTCTCAACTCAAAACAAACAAATCAAACCTTTCGTATCCTAGCATGCCCTTTATTGAGTCTCATGGACATTTAGGAAGTTATTTTCGAACTACTCCTGAAAAATTAAAATTCGAAATGGATAAAATTCCCATCCTTTACTTTATCAACTTAAGTTTTACTACAAGAGAGAAATATATAGAATTACAAAAAGAATATAATGATCCTAGAATCATTCATTTTTCTACTTTCAATTGGAAACATGTAAGCAAAAGTGAAGATTACGTAAATCTTATTTTGGATGATTTAAAAATGGA
>CALDSP010000104.1 GCA_937924465.1 uncultured Leptospiraceae bacterium | reverse complement strand
GGCTGTTGGATTTCGAAAACTTGCCTTTTGTTTGAAAGATCATTTTTCAATCTATTTATTAGATATTCCATCTTTTGGAAAAAGTAAACTTCCAAATTTAAAACATATCTATCATTTAGATTTATTTGCTCGAATGATTTATGATTCCATAAAAAAAGTAATCCCAAATCATTTTATATTATTAGGACATTCTATGGGAGGGCTTTTAGCACAGCATATAGCTCTTTTAGATAAAAAAGAAAAAAGAATTAAAAAACTGATTCTACTTGCCAGTGGGAATGCACCTCATCCCAAAAGAGATGAAATGAAAAAATTATTATTTCCTAAAACAAAGGAAGAGTTAAAAAGTTTATTTCAACATTTGTACGCTACAGAAAAACCACTTCCCAAAGATTTTATATTAAACACTCTTCTTCATGTATGGAACTCTCAAACTTATCATTATCTTGCCGAAAACACAATTGAAAGAGAAAAAGAAATCTTTATTGGTAAAAAAATTTCAGAAATTAAAGTTCCAATCCTTTTTATTTTTGGAGAAAACGACATTTTAACTACAGTACAGGATATGAATCGAATGCACTCTTATGTAAAAAATGGAAAAAAAATTATTATTCCAAAAGCAAAACATGCAATTCATTTAGAATTTCCAGAATTTATTTGTAAAGAAATAATCCAATTTATTTAAGATAACATCTTACAATTTTTACTTATTTTGACTAATTTGAACAGTTGTAAAAGAAAACGTATCTCTATTTCTAAGATATTTTTATAACATATTTTCAGAAAAAATACTTGAGTTTTTTTCTACCCTTATAAAAATTATAAGCCAACTTAAAATATTGGATCTTTTCTAAAATGGCATGTATAGTTTTTCAAGATGAAGAAAGAGCTATTTTGATTCCTAAGGGAATTAGCATTTTACAAGCTTGTTTGGAAAATAAGATTCCTATTTATTCAGAATGTGGCGGACGTGGAACTTGCACTACTTGTAAGGTAAAGATTTTATCAGGATATGAAAACTTAATGACTAGAGGAGAGAAGGAATTAGAAATAGCACGTTCCAGAAATTGGGATAAAACTATTCGCCTTGCTTGCCAAACTCGCGTCTTAGGAGATATAGTCGTTGAGAAGGTTATCAAGAATGAGGAAGAATGTTTTTATACTCATCTTGAAAATTATTACTCTAATCCAATCCTTGCAAAAGATTTATCCTTTCTTGTTGTAAAATTTTTTAACTTCAATGAAATGATACAAGACAATTCAAATCAATCAAAAGAAAAACTTGAAAAAGTACTCACGAATCTAAAAGACATTGCTATTTTAAATGGAGGATATGTTGCCCAATTTCAACCCATGTTTATTTTGTTTGTTTTTGGAATGTATGAATCTAATTCCAGTCATATTCAAAATGCAGTTCGGGCTAGTCTTCTTATTCAACAAAAATTAGAAATTCTACAAAAAACATTTCAGCAAGATGAATCTTTACAAAACTTAAATTATGGAATTCTTGTTCACAGTGGCTGTTTAAAAATCATCTCCATAAAAAAATTTAACTCGATTATGCTAGAAGGAAAAGAGTTTCATGAAATAAATTCTTTTTCAAAAGTTTTTAAACATTTTCCTAAAGCAATCTTGTTTTCTAATTCTATCTATAATTCCATTGATACTCAAAATTATAATTTTAAAAAGGTAAATCTAATAAACAAAAACCAACAAACAAAAACAGTTTACATATTAAAAGAAAATTTTTCTTACGACACTCTCTACTATATATTCCTAAGTCATCTTATTATAAGAGAGCACAAAACAGATTTTATGAATGCAATCTTTAAAGAAATTGAGTACGAAAATTCTAACCTAGCAGAGAAAATAAATAGTGATCCGCATCGTTTAAAACTTTTTTTGTTTTCTTTGTATAATCAAATGATTTTTGGATTCACTAGATTTGCTACCATTTCCGATATGATATATGAGATTGGAAAAAAATTAAAATTTTCTTCCTTTCATGAGTCAGATCTATTAAAAATGAAAGAAATTTTTTATAAAACTCTCAAAAATTTTTTATCAGAAAAATGGAATGAAAATTTTGAAACAGCATGGAGAGAGGTTTTAAATCAGGTTTCTCAAATCCTTTTGAAAGGCTTTCATGAGGACAAAAAAATAACATGAAAGCATTTTTATTATGCGCCGGGTTTGGAACTCGCATGCAAGACTTAACCAAAGAAACTCCTAAGCCTCTTTTACAAGTAGCAGAAAAAACATTTTTAGAAATTAGTTTAAAGTTTGCAAACTATTATGGAATCAGAGAATTTTATATAAACACACATTATCTGCATGAAAAAATTGAGGCTGAACTAAAAAAATATTCTAAAATAACAACTCACGTTTCTCATGAGAAATATGAAATCCTAGGAACTGCAGGTGGAATTAAAACAGCTTTATACAGAAAAATCCCAGAAGAAGAGCATTTCTTAGTTATCAATCCCGATTCTATTTTCTATCCCTCTCCTCGTTTTTTTTTACCTAAAGAGTTTACTTTTGATCTTCTTTTATATTTGGCACCTCTGGAAAAAAATTCAGAAAACACCCCCCTTTCTTTAAATAATGGGCTCATCTCTTTCGAAAATGGAGGATACTATTATATAGGTTTGAGTGTAATGAACTTAAAAGTTTTAAAAGATGTTCCATTTGGGAAGTATTATGATTTAGCTGAAGTTTATAAAAATTTAAGTCAAAAAAAACAACTTTATGGAAAAGTATTTCCCGGGCATGTTTTAGATTTTGGAACAAAAGAAAAATATCTTAAACACAAAGATATACCTTTGCCAGAATATGTAAATATTCCTTTGTAGCCTAAAATTTATATAAAAAATTCTTTCAATAAAACCAAATTTTATCAAAAAAGAAATAT
>CALDSP010000103.1 GCA_937924465.1 uncultured Leptospiraceae bacterium | reverse complement strand
GTTGGGCAGTTTTAAAGATCACCTTTGGTTTCGCTTTGGCAACCATAATTCCTTCTATTTTAAATGTTCTGAGTCGGGATGGTTCCATAGATAGAGGTACATTCATGACTACCTTCGTACTTATGACTGTGCTTGGATTCTTTTTTGTCATTTTGTTTTATTTTGATTCTACACAAGATAGAACAACTTTCATGGCAAAGATTGTAGGGATTTCTTTAGTTACCTTTCTTTTGCTCATGCAGGGACTTTCTTTTGCAACCATGCAAGATAGAGAAAAAGAATATGACGCGTTACGTAAAGAATATGTAGAAAGATGGATTGAAGGTGGAAAAAGAAATGAATCAATACAATACACTTTACTTTTTAATGAAAAAGAAAATGATCAAGTTCAAATCAATTTTTCAAATCTAGAAGAAATTAGTCATTTAGATTATCCTCTCATTCGGATAGATATGCTCAATAGCATTCTTTACTCTAAAATTCAAGCCCTACCAGAGGAAGAATTTGAAATACAAGTGAAGGAAATCTTACAAAACTCTCATCCCGAGTTTATTGCTTATAAAAATACCCTTTTAGAATTTTTAGATACAACTTCCTTTACAGGAAAAGAACTGAAAGAAAAATTCATGCAAGAGATGAACGCAATCAATAAAAGAGCTTTTGTTCACTCAAATAAAATAAGCAATATTCAAAATGACGGTTTTTGTAAAAACATGGAAAAGTATATTACTAAAATGAAAGCTATCGATAGCCATTTTAAAGAGCAACTTATGAATCGTTTTGAAAATTGTAGGTGGGATGAAAAAGATTTAGAAGTGAGTGAAATCAAAAGAGAGATTTTCAAACTCTTCCGATATCTCAAGCCTGTAGGAGAGAGAACTTACAGAAAAACAATGGACGGTTATAGTCATTACGTAGCTTACATGCATTATCTTCCAAGCGAATCCAAAATTTATGAGGTAGGCTTTAGTTATTTAGATTATAGAAAATACATGCATGAATCTGCTAGAGAAGAGGTTATTCTTCTTATTGTAGTACTTTTAGTTTTGTTATTAGTATTTCCATATTTCTTTCATGGAAGTTTAGTCAAACCTTTGAATTCTCTCTTAAGAGGAGTGGCTCGAGTCAATAAAGGTGATTTAGATGTTGTAGTGCCTATTAAAGTTCAAGATGAAATTGGATTTCTTTCCGATTCTTTCAATAGGATGGTTGAATCAATACGTCAGGCGCGAAGAGAGTTAGAAGATTATGCCCAAAATTTGGAAGAAAAAGTAAAAGAGAGAACAAAAGAAGTCCAAGAAAAAATGGAAGAAGTGCAAGCTCTCAAAATTCAACAAGACGGAGATTACTTCTTGACTTCTCTTCTTGCAAAACCTCTTTTCTATAATGCAAATAAAAGCCAAAGAGTCACTACAGAATTCATAGTTAAGCAAAAAAAGAAATTTCAATTTAGAAATAAGCATGCTGATTTAGGTGGAGATATTTGTGTGACTGGAAATTTGCGATTAGGGACCCCTGAAAATTTTAAACGATACATTATGGCTATGAATGGGGATGCCATGGGTAAGTCTATGCAAGGAGCAGGAGGTTCTTTGGTCATGGGGGTTGTAATGAATTCAATTATGGCTCGTTCAGCAGCAAATAATCGTATTTTAGATCTTACACCAGATCAATGGCTAGCAAATGTTTATACCGAAATTAATTCTGTATTTAAAAGCTTCAATGGAACTATGGTTATCTCCGCAACTATTCTTCTTGTAGATGAAAGTACAGGAAAGATGTACTATTGGAACGCTGAACATCCTTTTACTGTCTTGTATAGAGATGGAATTGCTGCTTTTATTGAAGACGGTTTAAAACTTAGGAAGTTAGGGCTTGAGTCAGAGTATGATTTTGAGGTTTTTCAATTTCAACTTTTACCAGGGGATGTAGTTATTTTAGGTTCAGATGGACGAGATGATATCAATCTGACGCCTAACGAAGAATTTCGAGTTATCAATGAAGATGAAACCTTGTTTTTACGTATTGTAGAAGAAGCAAATGGAGAACTCTCTGAGATAGAAAGAATCATTCAAACAAAAGGAGAAATTACAGATGATCTTTCTCTTTTACGCTTAGCTTTTCTACCTAATTATGCAGAACAAAGCATTACAAATGGCTATGATGGAGAGATTTCTCAAAAATTAGAATCTTCAAAAATTCAAGAGATCAATCGATTGTATCAAGAAAGTAAAAAATTGTATTTTGCTGGTGATATTTCTCAAGCTAAGCTAAAACTAGAAGAGGCTTATAATGTAAATCCAAATATACCCAAACTAAATAAACTGTATGGACTTCTCTGTTTTAAAGGTAAAGATTACCAAAAAGCATCCAAACTTTTTCAGGAGTATCTAGAATCTGAACCCAACGATACAGAAATTTCTTATTATCTTTTCTTATCCTATAAAAAAATAGGAGCATATGAAGAAGCTATTTCTGTGGGAGAAAAACTCCTGGAACTCAATCCCAATGATATTCAACTTCTTACAAATCTATCTGATTTATATAGAATCAAAGGAAATCACTATCGGGCTAAAGAATTAGGAGAAAGAGTTTTGTATTTGGATTCTCAAAATGAAAGTGCGAAAAAAATTCTAGCTTCCCTTCAAAAATGAAGTTCTATTTGAAACTAGGTAAGTATGGAGCTTATTTATTATTTTTTGTTTTAGGATTATTATATGTTCGATTTTATTTATTTCAAATTATCATTGTAGAGGGAAATTCTATGCTTCCAACCCTCAAGCATGGGGACTTGGTTTTAGTGTATAAATATAAGTTCTCACAAAAATTTGAGGACAAAAAGGTTTATGAATTTGGAAAATTTCAAGTTCATAGGTTAGATATTTTACTTTTCGAGACTAAAAAAGGCAAACTTCTACTGAAACGTCTTATTGGACTACCTGGTGATTTTTATGCTTTTCGAGGAGGAACTATTTACATAGGAAGTGAGCCTCTTTCGGAAAATTATACCTTGCCTGGAACCAAGACCCTTCCACCTAATTTGGGACTATATGATGAAGAAGTTTTTTATCCTTTGAACATTGAAGGAAGAATTCCGCCCGGTTATTATTTACTTCTTGGAGATAATAGGACTATATCTCACGATTCTAGAAATCTAGGATTAATTCCTGAAGAGGCTTTAAGAGGGAGAGTAATTTACATTTTTTAGTTTAAACTACACTTGACATAATTTTTTTTCATTCACAAATCGAACTATATGAATCAACTTAAAACTAGACTCAATTTTTTATTGATAATATTTTTCATGCTATTTATAATTTTATTTTTTCGTGTAACGTATTTAAGTTTTTTTAATTATAAAGCAACTAGTTCTAAACAAGAATCTAAGGTACAAAGAGGGATTATTTTTGATAGAAGAGGGATGGAGCTTGCTTTATCTCAAGATTCTTCTACTATTGGAATCAATCCTGAAGAAGTTTATGATGTGAAATTTACATCTAATATGCTTGCTAAACATTTAGATATTTCAGCCGATAAAATTGAATCCTTAATTTTAGCAAGAGATAAGTATTTCCTTTTAAAACGAGAGATTGATAATCACAAAGCTAGAAAAATTATAGATATGAGTCTTCCTGGGGTTAGAGTAGAGAAAGAGTTTAAAAGAATTTATCCGAATGGAAAACTTGCGGCAAATTTAATTGGATTTACAGGACTAGACGATAACCAAGCCCTTTCTGGATTAGAACTCATGTTTCATAAAGAGCTTCTAACTCCTACAAGCCAAGACTTACCAAAAGGATATGATTTGCACCTAACGATTGATAGTTTAATTCAGTATAGACTAGAAGCAAGTCTAGGAAAAGCTTTTTACGAAACAAAATCTAAAAAAGCAATTGGAATTTTTATGGAGATTCATACTGGGAAAATTTTAGCTATGGCAAATTTTCCTACTTTTGATCCCAATCAATATTGGAAATATTCTGCTGAGTCAACAACGAATTGGGCAATTCGACATGTATATGAACCTGGCTCTACTATGAAAATATTTATTGCTATGATGCTCTTTAAAGAAAATCTCATAGATTTAAATCAAAAATTTTACTGTCCAGGATTTGTAGAATTTGGAGACAAAGTAGTGAGATGTTCTGAACAGCATGGACTTGTGAACATTGATGAGATTATTCAAAATTCATGTAACGTGGGAATTATAAAATCCATAAGAAAAATTTCCGACGAAAAAATTTATGATTACTTAAGAAAATTAAAATTTGGTATGAAAACAGGATTTTCTTCACAAGAAGCAAAAGGGTATTTGCCGCCACCCAAAGATTGGGCTCCAAGCTCTGCTTATTATCTTGCTATTGGGCAAGGGATAGGAGTTACTCCTCTTCAGTTGGTTACTTCGGCTGCTAGTGTAGTAAATGGAGGAAGAGTGCATACTCCTATTATAGTATCTCATATTACGAATGCTTATGGGGACGTTGTGCGTCAGTTTTATCCTAGTTTTGATTATATTGATATTGATGAAAAAACTACAAAACAGATTTTACATTCCATGACAAACGTTGTGCGCAAAGGAACTGGGAAAAATGCTTATATTGAAGATTATGCAATTGCAGGGAAAACAGGAACCGCTCAAAAAGCAAAACCAGGAAAAGGATATATTGAAGGACTGATTACGGCCTCTTTTTTAGGATTTTTTCCTGCAGAAAACCCAAAAATAGTTGGTTTAATTTTATTTGATGAGCCAGCAAGTGCGATTCATTCAGGAGGAGGTTTGGCTGCACCCGTATTTCGTGAAGTTGTAGAAAGTATTATTCCTATGATTGATTTAAATGAATTTTCTAATCAATACAAACTCAAAAGTATTAAAAGAATACAAGAAAAATATGATCTAGAAACAGTTCCAAATTTCAGAGGAAAAAGCACAAGAGAGGTAATTGAAGATTTAAAATTTTTTCCAGTTAAATATAAAATTTCTGGTTCAGGTTTTTGTGTAAGTCAAAATCCTCAACCAGGAGAAAGTGTTCATCATGGAGATACATGGATTCTTTATTTTAGATAGTAATTTTTTTAAAATTTTATGAATTGAATTTTT
>CALDSP010000102.1 GCA_937924465.1 uncultured Leptospiraceae bacterium | reverse complement strand
TGGTGAAAGAAGGCTATTACAAATTATAAATTCTTATAAAAACCTCTCCCCAAAAAATTTATGTGAAGTAGTTTACTCTGAATTGACTGAATTTTCCAAATATAGCTCCAATCACTTTGCAGATGATGTTACTTTACTAGCAGCAGAATACAAACCTTAAAAAGTTTCTTAAGGTGAATAAAATCAATCCAAGAGCTTTTATTTTTTGTAACTTTTTTTTATCTTTCATTTGCACTTACAAGCTCTTTTTGTTTTTCCCGTTCCTTTTTTGTATGTTCTAAGAAAAATTCAACCTCAGCTTTACTACCAACTACTAATGTTGTACGTTCATGTAGATTGCTTGGTTGAATATCTAAAATTCTCTCACCCGTTGTAGTAACAGCCATTCCTCCTGCTTGTTCTGCCAGAAAAGCAATGGGAGCAGCTTCGTATAAAAGTCGCAGCTTTCCTTTGGGATATTTAGGAGATTTTGTATCTTCAGGGTATAAGAAAATTCCTCCTTTCAAAAGATTTCTGTGAAAATCGGAGACAAGGGAACCAATGTAGCGTAACGTTTTCGGTTTGCGACCATGCTCAATGGATTTGATTGTTTTTATATAAGATTTCACTTCATCGGACCAGTAGTTATAATTTCCTTCATTGATTGAGTAAATATCAGAAGTCTCTGGGATTTGAATACTAGGATGAGAAAGTAAAAACTCTCCCACAGAAGGATCCAAAGTAAACCCAACTACTCCACGCCCGAAACTTAAAACTAACATGGTAGAAGAGCCATAAAGGACATACCCAGCGCATCGTTGTTCCGTGCCTTTTTGTAAAAGATCTTCTTCTGTCCCAAGTCTACCTGGGGGAGTCTTACGAATATGAATAGAAAAAATAGTCCCAATAGAAACATTTGTATCAATATTAGAGGAACCGTCCAATGGATCAAAGGCAAAAGTATACTTTCCAATTGCATACCCCGGTGGAATTTCAATAATTCCATCGGATTCTTCGCTTGCCATTACGCAAAGGTGTCCTGAAATTCTCATAGCATTTGTGATAATAGCATCTGCATATTCATCTAGTTTCATTTGAGTTTCACCTTGGATATTGGTTTTGTTATTAGTGCCTAATATATTTTCTAAAAGCCCAGCCTTTCTTACTTCCCTAGAAACAATTTTAGTAGCATAAACTAAGTGTTGCATGAGAGCAGTAAAGTCCCCTGTGGCATAAGGAATTTTGAGTTGTTCTTCAATTAAATATTGAGATAAGGGAATCATTTCTTTGGGTCGGATTGGTTCCATAACATCCTCTTGCAAAATTTAATTCTTGTATATTATAAATACCATGCAAAATGGAAATTGTATGAATTTCATCAAAAAAAAAATAATTATTGGAGCATTGTTTTTAATGATTAATCTCATATCTGCAGATGAGGGTATGTGGACCCTCGATAACATTCCTACAGAAAAAATATTTTCAGAGTACGGCTTTCAAATTTCTCCAGAACTTCTCAAACAAATGCAGCTTGCAAGTGTGAGACTCAACGATGGAGGTTCTGGTTCTTTCGTATCACCCAATGGACTTATCTTAACCAATCATCATGTAGCAATTGGGCAAATTCAAAAACTTTCAAATAACCAAAATTTACTGTTACAAAAGGGATTTTTTGCAAAAAAAATAAAGGATGAAATTCCTTGTCCTGATTTAGAAATCAACATTCTCTTGGAAATGCAAAATGTAACGGAAAAAGTTCAAAAAGCAATTCAAGATCTCAAAAGCTTTGAGGAAATTAAAATTAAAAAAGATCAAATCATTTCTGAAATGGAAAATGAGGTTTATCAAACAACAAAAAACAAGGCTTCTGTAGTTACATTATACGAAGGAGGAGAGTACTGGCTTTATATTTATAAAAAAATTACAGATATTCGTTTAGTTTTTGCGCCTCCTTTAGAACTTGCTTCTTTTGGAGGAGATCCCGATAATTTTCAATATCCACGTTATGTGCTAGATTTTGCAATTTTAAGAGCCTATGAAAATAAGAAACCTTTTAGTTCCAAGTATTATTATACTTGGAAAAATGATTTACTAAAGGAAGGAGAACTTAGCTTTGTTTTAGGTCATCCGGGTTCAACCGATAGGCATAAGACTCTTTCTCAACTTGCACGACTTCGAGATTACGTATTTCCTCATTATTTAAAACTTACCAAAGCAAAGTTACAAAAATTTTATAATTATGCTTCTCAAAGTAAAGAAAACCAAATAAGAGCTCAAGAATACATTTTAGAGCTAGAAAATTCAGTGAAATCTATTGAAGGAGAAAAAAAAGGCTTAGAGGATATTTCTAATTGGCTACTAATAGAAAAACGAGAAAAAGATTTAAAAGAAATAGTAAAACAAAATAAAAATCTCAATGAAAAATACGGCGATGTATGGGATAATATAGAATTGATTGTAAACAAAATGAATCAAGCTCACAAAAAGATTTATTACATAACGTTAGGTGGAAAACTTCCTCATTATGCATTGAATCTTTTACGTTACGTGACAGAATTACAAAAACCAAATTCCAAGCGTTATAAGGAATTTAGAGATTCAAATTTAGAATCATGGAAGCATAAATTTTTAAGTCCAGCTCCAGTTGATAAAGATTTAGATAAATTAGAACTTGAAACTGTTTTAGAATTTTTGGACTCTGAATTAGGAAAGGAATCTCCTTTTGTACAAAAAGCAATTGGAAATAGAGAAATTTTCTCTCTTGTAGAAGATTTAATAGAAAAAACGAATCTTCATGATCAGAAGTTTAGAAAAAAATTACTTGAGTCTGGAAGAGAAGGTGTAGAAAATTCAAACGATTCTTTAATTGTCTGGATGAGAGACTTAGAACCTTTCTTTCGTGAAAAACGAGATTTTTTAGAAAAAGAAATTGAAACTCCTCTTGAAATGCATGGAGCTAGAATTTCCAAGTTGAAGTTTGAAGTTTTTGGAAAAAATTTATATCCTGATGCAACTTTTACTTTACGTTTAAGTTATGGGAAACCTCTTAGTTATGAAATAGATGGTTGGAAAGTTCCTTACTTTACAACTTTTTATGGACTTTTAGAAAGAAATCATACTTTTCAGAATCAAGAGCCTTTTCATTTGTCTAAGGAGCTTATAAAAAAAATAAGAAGTTCTAAGTTAAAGACTCCTGTTAATTTTATTACAACTCACGATATAACTGGCGGAAACTCTGGAAGTCCAGTTATCAATACAAAAGGAGAAATTGTAGGACTTATATTTGATGGAAATATTTATAGTAGTGTTCTTTCTTATTTTTACAGTCAGGAAAAAGCTCGGGCAATCAGTGTTAGTACGGCTGGAATTTCTGAGGCTTTAAAATTTTTTGAAGCAAAAAGAATTATCAAGGAACTTGGTTTAAACTTAAAACAGAATAGGAAAAACTTATGATTGTTTTACTTCCCATAATTTTTATAGGAATTGGTTTGCTTTATGCTGAAGAAGATATAAAAGAAGAAAAACTTAACAAAGATTATAATTTTAAAAAACAACAAATTCAGTTACTCAAAGAATTTATAAATGCTGCAGAGTATGGAAATTTTTTAGAAGTTAGAAAAGCTGTAGAAACTCAATTGCTTGATTTAAACTCACAAGATAAACGTGGATTTACAGCACTTCATGCAGCATCACAAAATGGTCAAATGGAAATCGTACGTTATTTACTTCAGTTTAAGGTCAATGTAAATACAACTTCAAAGAATAAGGAAACTCCTCTTTTAAGTGCTCTTGCGCGTTCTCATATTGGAGTTGCAAAACTACTTATGGAAAATGGAGCAGACGTAAACGTCATGAATGTCAATGGCGAAACCCCCCTTATGCTTGCGGCTGGAAATGGAAGTTTAGAAATTTGTCAAGCTTTAATTGAGAAGAATGCTAATCCAAATCAAAAAGATAAGGAAGGAAATACAGCTCTTATGCATGCTGTTCGTTCTGGAAATTTTGAAATTGTAAAATTTCTAGTAGAAAAAAATGCCGATGTAAATATAAAAAATAAACAAAAAAAATCTGCAGTCCAAATTGCTACAGAATCTGGGCTTACTGATCTAGTAGAATTTCTTTCCAAGAATAAAGACAGACCTGTAGTTAGAAATGAAGTCTTTGTAGGAAGGGCTGGAGTTTTAGAAACAGGAATTATTCAAATCAAACCTAGCTCTCCATTAGAACTCAAAGAAGGACAAGTGATTTATTTTTTAAATGAGAGTGGTGAAGAAATTGGATTTGGAAAAATTACAATCTCTAACCCAAAGTTTATTCGGGTTAAAGTACAAGTGGGAAATATTCAAAACGGAGATAAAGCAGTATTTTATAAATAGTTATTCATCTTCAGAATCTTCGTCGCGTAACGTTTCGGTGTTTTCTTTTTGTTGATTTTCTCTAAGTAAGTTGACTGCTTCTTTTCTCCATTTTTCTGCTAAGGATACTACATTTGGATTTGCTTCTGGATATTTCTCAATGACTTCATTGAAATAAGCTATAGCTTCCTTGTATTTACTTTGTTTAAATTGAATAATACCCTTTTTAAAAGTTGCAGCTGCATCTAAAGAAGTATTTGGATTTTTTAGAACTAAATTGGCATATTTATTTGCTAATTCATATTCACCCAACGCAATATAAGTTTCTATTAAATAGTAGTATGCTCTTTCCTTTTCTAAACTAGACTTAGTTGTTTTAATAGCTTTGCCTAAATACTGAATAGCTTTATTATATTCTTTGTTGAGATAGGCTCTGCGTCCTCTTTCAAACCATTTACTTGATATAGTGATTTCTTTTGGTTCATGCTTT
>CALDSP010000101.1 GCA_937924465.1 uncultured Leptospiraceae bacterium | reverse complement strand
CCACAAAAATGAGAATAGCTTAAATAACATAATTTCTATGTTAAACTACCAAAAAACCTCTTTGAATAACTTCATTTCTCTAATTCTTGCAAAGAAAACTTATCTTTGTAATCCTGCATAGAACGACGAATTACATTTCTAGCTTCTTCCACATTGTAAATAGCTAAAACTTCTACTGGACGATTTTCTTCATCGGGCATTACTTTATAAGTTAAAAAGTAATGCTTAAGTTTATCAATAAGTTCTCCGGGACAATGATGAATATCTGTCATATGTCCAAAAATTGTATCTCCCTTTAAAACAGCGATAATCTTATCGTCAGCTTCTTTTTTGTCGATCATTCTAATTCCACCAATAGGAATGACGGGAAGAATTATGTTTCCATGCGAAATATGAGAGGAAGAAATAACACAAATATCCAAAGGATCTCCATCTCCCACTAATCCAGATCGTAGAGATTTTTGCATACAATATTCTGCAACTTTTTCACCACAATAAGTCTGAGGAATAAATCCATATAAAGAAGGGCAATGATTAGAAAATTTTTGAGGTCTATCTAAACGAATGTATCCTGAAGTTTTATCTACCTCGTACTTCACTGTATCAGTGGGTAGCATTTCTATAAAGGCAGTAACTTCATTTGGAGCATTCTTTCCAATAGCAACTCCATGCCAAGGATGTAAAACATAAGGAGTAATTTTTTCCATAAGATAAAGTTTTTTTATAAAAATAGATTTGTCAAGTTTATATATTAGAAAGAAATTTCTTGTTTCAATAAAATTATAAGTTTTTTCTAAAAATTTCAAATTAGTTTTATAAAAGTTTCTTTAGTATTTTTGAAGTTTTGAATTTTAAATGATTTTTTCTAACATGCAATCTTTATATAAGCTTTATAAAAAATTTTTTAAAAAACTATATTTCAGTTATTTTATGTTTTGAAATACTGCATGAGAATTAAAAATAAGGATTTAAAAAAATTCATACTTTCTTCGAAGTTCATTTAAAAACTTAGCAAAATGAAAATCATTTTTTTGTTTTTCTTTGATTTTAGAAATAGCTGGGACCACCGTAGAATGAGTTGTAGAAAAAATTTTTCCAATTTTAGACTTACTCATTTTGCAAACCTCATGAAGTAAATACATGATTGTATGCCTAGGTAAAATCAATTCTGCTTTTCTACTTTTGCTTAACACTTCTTTTCGTTCCTGTCCAAAATATTCACAAACCTCATCAATAATTTTATCACTAACATCTTGAGGAGTATTTTGCTTTTCTAAACGATTATTTAAAATATTAATAACCTTTTCATGAGGTAAAATAAGCAAACCATAGATTTTTTTATAAAAGGAAAGCTCAGAAAGTGAACCAATCAAGTTCCTTAAATCATTTGAAAAATTTTCAAGAAGAAATCGAATAGATTCCTCACTTAGAGATAAATCAAATTCTTTAATTTTCCTTTGAATTAAAAGCTCTCTAATTTCATAATTCGGTTTTTGAATCTCTACCTGTTGACCAATCATAAGTCTAGAGCGAATTCTATCTTGTAAAGGTAATTCCGTGATAGGTCTATCCGAAGCTAATACGATTTGTTTTTTTCTTTCATAATAAAAGTTTAATAAGTGGTAAAATTCTTCCTGTGTTTTTTCTGCCGTACTTGTTAAGTACTGTAGATCATCAAAAAGAATACAAGGGTAAGATTGGTATTTGTTTCGAAAATTTTCAGAAGAAGACTTAGATTGCAAAGAATATACGAATTCGGATAAAAATGCATTTGCAGTTATGTATTTGACCTTAAAGTTTTCAGAAAACAAAGCCTGTCCTACTGCCTGAAGAAGATGAGTTTTTCCTACTCCAATTCCTCCAAATATGTATAAAGGATTAGAATATCCAGGATTTTCTATGATTTGTTTGCATGCTTTATATGCTAAAATGTTAGATTCAGAGACAATAAAGTTATCAAAAGTAAAATTAGAATGGAATTCAAAACTTTGATCTTGAAACTTCTCTTCTAAAAAATTAAAAAAAGGTTTAATTTGTTGTGGGGAAGAGTCAGCTAAAATTTCTACAGAAAGATTTTTTCCACAAATCTTGGAAGCGGCTTCTTCAATATAATGTTGGTACTTTTGAGAAACATGAAGTCTTATAATCTCCGAAGGGGCAGATAGGGTAATTTTAGATTCATCTAAAGAAAGAAAAGACAAAGGAGATATAAAAGACCCATAGTAAACTGGGGGAATTTTTTTAGAGACTTCTTCAAGAATTTGTTTCCATTCAGAATCGGTCATATTTGCTCCTCTAGATAGAATCACAATAAATGTGAAATAACAATAAAAAATAGGTTCCCTTTTTTACCAAAATAGAAAATGAACTTTTCAAAAAAAATTCAACAGCATAAGGAGATAGTAAAAAAAATTATGTCTCTTTATTTTTCATAAAAAAATAAATTATTTATAAAAAAAACTATAAGAACTGGTATAAATTTTCAAAAGTATTTTAGAAGTTTAAAAAATACTACGTTATGTGCTAATAGATATGATCGGAAAATCTCCAAAGATAATAATGGACTTTATCAAACCAACGAATTGTATCAATTTCTTTCATGGCTAAATTTGGCTTTAAAGCAGATTGCGCTGTGGAATTTAAAACCTGAAGTCTAGTTCTTTTTCGAAAATTAGCTAAATCTTTGGATCTATCTTCCAAGAATTTGACTGTATCTTCTTGAATGGGATGATCTAATAAAAAATGAATTGTTTCTTTTAGTTCTTCCTTTAAACTAATAATAGACAAGAGGACAGACTCATCCACTTGAGACTTGACACTACCTAAGGCATCTAACAAACTATCTAAGTGATCAATACAATGAAGAAGATCATTTCGAATTTGTATTTCTTTTTCAGAAATGTGATGATTGGGAATTTTTTCAAAATATTCCATCAACTCATGAAGGCGTGCACGTTGAATTTGGGTAAACTCTAAAACTTCCTCTTGTGAATTGCTTAAAACTTCTTTCATTTTCATAATGGTTGTTTGAAACATTTCTAGTAAGCTTCTTCGCACAGAATCCAAAGCTAAACTGGGAGTATTGTAAAGTAAAGTGTCTAAATATCTGTTTGGATTGCTTATTTCATCAGGTAAAAAATTTTCAATCCATCTAGCAATAAGCTTTAATATAGGCAGAAAAGCAAGGATTCCAATTATATTAAAAACGCTATGAAAAAAAACAGCAGATGAAACCGCTCCAAATTCAGATCTAGTTCCAAAAATTAAATGAAAAAAATGCAATAAAGGATTTATAATTACAAAAGCTACTACACCCGCAAGAATGTTAAAAATAATATGAACAAGGGCAGTTCTCTTTGAAGCAGCAGATGCCCCAATTGCCGCAATTCCCGCAGTTAAGGTCGTACCTATATTTTGCCCAATAATCATATAACATGCCTGATGTAAATCGATAGCATTTTGACTCAAAGCAGAAAGAGTTGTAGCCAAAGCAGCACTGGAAGACTGCATAAGAATAGTAAGCACAATTCCGATGATCACTAAGGCTACTTGATGTAAGAAATTGTCTGCAGGAATTTGACTTGGATCAAAATAAATAGTAAAACTTTTCATCCCTGTTTGTAAAAATTCAATCCCAATAAAAAGCAAACTAAATCCACATAAAAAAAGTCCAATTTCTCCTAGTTTGCGTTTAGAAAGAAGTTTTAAAGACGCTCCAATTCCAATAAATGGCAAGGCTAACTTCCCTAAACTCAGTTTAAAACCAATCCAAGAAACAATCCATCCCGTACTTGTAGTTCCAAGGTTAGCTCCTAAAATAATCCCAATGGACTGTTCAAATTTTAAAACTCCCGCACTCACAAAACCCATAGTTACTAAAATAGTAGCATGGGAACTTTGGAATATTGTAGTAACAACTACACCTGTCCCAATAGAAGAGAAGATCCCACCAGTAAACTTATGCAGAATTTGTTTCATGGACTCTCCCGATAAACTTTTGAGAGAGTCTGTCATAAGAACCATTCCTAGAATGAAAAACCCTATTCCACCCAATAGATTACTAAAAAGTTCTACCATAGTATACTTAGTTTTGAATTCATAGAACAAATTTCAAAAATTTTTATCTTTGAAGTTCTAAAAGGCAAAAGAAATTTCAGAGGCACTAATTTTTAGTAGATCTCTGAGAAAGAAATAGATTTTTAAAGATATTTACATTAAAATAGTTTTATAAAAAAAAAGACTCGAAAGACTGGTACTAAAACATTCGACTCGTTTTAATTAAAATATGATTGATTTTCATTACTCCCTTGCCTCAGACAATAATATAAAGCTTTCTTTAAAAACAAAGTCTACTGAAATTGGCACTTTGCACAGAATGGTCACAGTGATTTATAGTTTGGATTGGGATATTATAGAAGGGGACATTAAAACTATAGAAGAGGGTGGAGAAAGTTTTAGTTACGACATATTTTTGATTCGTTCAGAAACTAAAAACCCTATAAAACAAGCAGTTCAACTTGGAATTTTAATGGAATCTGTATTTTCTCAAAAAACTTCTTTAAGTGAAATTTTGACAACTCAAAACAAAAATTTAGAAATAAAAAAATTTTTTGAAAACAGAGCTGAATTAGTTTTTGAAGATAATATAGAAAAAAATGCAACTACTTTTTACATTGAAGCAAACTCTGGTAAAGGACTATTGTACCATGTAACAAAAGTTCTAATGGAAAATCAAATAAACATTTTAGAAGGAATCATTCATACTAATAAACAAAACATAGCCATGGATACTTTTTATTTACAAGATGAAAATGGAAACATGTTTGGAAATACACAAAAAGCAATTCAAGTTCGATATGCTTTACTCAAACCTTTTTAAAACTCTGTTAAACAAATTCAAATCAAGCAAATATAAACAAAACTTCTGTCTTTAAAAACTAAATTAAAATACTCATTTTTTTAATTAAAAAAATTTAGAGATTTTATTTTTTGTCTTAGAACTTTTTATTTCTTGATTTAAAAAAATATCTTTAAAATTTGATATAAGTAGCAATTATGCTGTTCATTTATAAGTTTCGCATTAGTTTAAATAAAAACATAAAAGTTCTTTTCTCCACTAATCTTCTAAATTCTAAATTCATAAGAATTTTAAAAAGTCTCTCATTTTTTATTTTAACTTATCTACTGAATACTTGCAATTTTATACAAAAAGAATCTTCTTCCTTACAAAAGGAAGAACAAACTTATACTCTTTCTTTTTCAACAGTACATCAAAAGTACTATCAAGATGCAAAAGCAAACAACCTAAATGAAAAAGAAACTCAAGAATTTTTCGATACAATTTTAGAAAAAAGTAATAAAGTCTGTGAAATGATTTGGGGAAAACAAAAGTTCAAAAAAGAGTATGTGGAAACTTTAATTCCTAAAGAAAATTTTGGAAAGCGTCCTTTTGAAACATGGGGACATCCTCTCCCAAAGATGATTGCAGGATGTTGGAATTTCTTCAGAATGAATGACGTAACTCCTCATAAAGATTTTGAGCTAGTAAACAATTTATATCCAAATGTAAAAAAAGACTGTTTTTCAGTAGGATTTATGCAACCCTACATTATGCACAATGTTTTAAACTGTGAGAGAATCACTGTAATAGACATAGATCCAAGAATTCAGCATGTACATTGGCAACTTACTAAAATATTACGCCATAAGAAATTGACTGACATA
>CALDSP010000100.1 GCA_937924465.1 uncultured Leptospiraceae bacterium | reverse complement strand
TCTTTTAAAATTGCAGAAGGTTTTTATAAAGAAGCCCTTCCGTATTGGGAAAAAGCCCGTAAACTTGCCTTCGATTCAGATAAAATCAAGCGTGAATTAGATATTGGAACTATTGAATCTGAAAGATTTGAAATTGTAAGTGGAAAGTTAAATTTTGCAGAAATCATTGGAGACCATTTAAGCAGATTAGAAAAAAAACAAAGAATTGTAGAAAACTATCTAAAAGAGCATCCTAAAGCCGATAAACCCTTACTAGAGCAAATGGAAGAATAGTAACTTTATTTAAAAATAGAGCCTTTTATAAATGGTTTCAATTGAATTTTAGCTTTCTTTTTTTCGTTTCGTATTTCCACAAAAATTTCTCTGCCTTCCTCATGATATTCTCTCTTTATAAAACCAAGAGCAATTCCCTTTTTTAAAGAGGGAGAGTAGGTTCCAGAGGTTATATAACCTATTTCCTGATTCTCATTGCCCCATACTTTATAATTTTCCCTAGGTACACCTGATTCTTCTAAACTAATTCCACAAATTCCATACTCTGTTCCATTTTTTTTATGGTTTAAAATTTTTTCCATACCCAAAAAAGGTATAGACTTTTCTTTCACAATCCACCCAATTCCAGATTCTACAGGAGTTCTTTCTGAATTTAATTCATGTCCATAAAGAGGATACTTTGCCTCTAAACGTAAAGTATCTCTAGCACCTAACCCAACGGGAGTTAGATTGGGATTTTGCTCTAATAAATCTTTCCAGATTTGAATTCCCAAATTCACAGAAGAATAAATTTCAAATCCATCTTCTCCTGTATAACCCGTTCTAGACAGAATCATATTTTCCCCTTTCAATGACATTTCCATAAAATGATAATACTTTAAAGAAGAAAGTTGAGTTTTTAGATAAGCCTCTAAAATATTTCCGGCTTTTGGTCCTTGAATAGCTATTTGATTCCAATTCAAACTTTCATCTCGAATTTGAATTTCTTTTTGATTGTCGTACTTATTTAGATGCTCAAAGACAGCTTTGTAATTTGCAGCATTAGAACAAATCATATACTTAGAATCAGTGAATTTATAGAGAGTAATGTCATCGACTAATCCCCCTTGTTCATTTACAATAGCATTGTATTGAACTTGATTGGGCTTTAGAGACTGTACTAAATTGCAAGTAAGTTTTTCTAAAAAGTTTACAAGAGAGGTTGGCTCTCCTTCTAAAAAAATCTCTCCCATATGGGAAACATCAAAAATTCCAGCAAGCTCTCTTGTTTTTAAATGTTCATTGATAATGCTAGAATATTGAATAGGCATTTCCCATCCTGCAAAGGGAACCATCTTAGCCCCCAATTGTTTGTGTTCAAAATAAAGTGGTGTTTTTTTTGTTTCTGTCATATTTTTATTTGGGAGGGATAAATCCAAAAATTCCTTTCGCTTTCAATCTGTCACGTAACGACACGGCTTCTGAACGAGTAGGATAATCTCCAATTTGAACAACATAAGTCCCTGCACGATTAAAAACATAGATCGTTTCTTTAAAATTTGCTCCTACTTGAGCCTTAAAATTTTCAGCTCTTCTTTTCTCTTTAAAAACTCCAATTTGAACAGTAAAACCTTTAGGTTGTCCAACTTTACTTGATTTTTCTTCTGAAACTTCTTGAGTCTCATTTTTAGGTTCTACATTCTTGGAAGGAGTAACTGTTTTAGATGGAGTAGTTTTTTTCTCTGGAATAGGATTTGTGATTGGCTTTTTTTGATCTTTCTTGGGAGGAGAGAGTAAATCTTCTTCGTCTTCTTCATCGTCTTCCTCATCTTCATCATCATCTAAAGAAAAAATATCCTCATCTCGAACAGTCTTTGGAGAAAATTCTTCTTTAGAATTTGCAATAGAAGTTTCATTTGGTTCTTTAACGATTGTAATTCCCACCCTTGCAACTCCCACTTCTTTAAATTCTAAAATTTCTGCAGCACGTTCAGAAACATCAATAATCCTTGCCTTATTGTAAGGGCCCCTATCGTTGATGCGAACAAGGGTTTCCTTTTGATTGTCTAGATTTTGAACTCTTACGGAAGTGCCAAATGGCAACGTACGATGCGCAGCTGTCAATTTAAAACGATCAAATAATTCTCCACTTGCTGTAGGTTTATTATGAAACTGTTCTCCATACCACGAAGAAAGACCCACTTCATCAAACTTTTGCTCTTCTGGTATTTTTGGTGTTTCAGGAGTGGAAGGAAGTTGGACTTTCTCGTTGGAAGGTGTAGAAACTACATCCTCTTTTTTTGTTGTAGCACAAGAGATGATTAGTAAAATGAGAATTAAAAAAGTTTTATTCATGGAACCACCTTTATTTTTATTTTCGGTTGAAACAAGAAATTGTATGACTCTCAATTATAAAAAAAGGATATTTTCCAAACATGAGAATCTAAGTTCACTTTTTTAAGTCACCACAAAATGTAAAATAGTTTATCTTTTAACAAATTCTTTCTTTAAATCCGATATTATAATTAATTATGGAAATTTTAGAAAATCAAATTCTTCAGGAGGCACAAGAATTAGAAAAAAAAGGAGAATATTCAACAGCCATCCAAAAATACCAACAGCTTTTAAAAAAAAATTCTAAGTCTTTTAGTCTTCTTCAATCTTTAGGTAAATGCTATTTCAAACAAAAAGATTTTCTAAATGCTCTTACTTATTTTGAAAAAGTCTCTAATATTTATCCTTCTGAAGAAAATTTTTATAACAAAGCAGAGTGTCTTTTATTTTTAAATAAAAATTTAGAAGCAATTGAAAGTTTAAAAAAATTACTTGGAATCAATCCCGCTTATCTCAAAGCAAATATTTTACTTTCTAAAATTTATGCTGAATCAAAAAATTATTTTAAACAAGAAAAATATTTACAAAGTATCCTAAGATATGATCCTAAAAATACTTTTGCTTTAAAGGAAATAGCCTTGCTTTATGAAAAAACCAATCGACCTAAAGAAGGACTCACTTACATAGAGGCATACCTTTACCACAATCAGGAAAAAAATATTTTAGCAGAAATGCTTAGAATTCAATTTCTATTGCAAATGGGACAGTATGCAAGTGCTTGGGAACATTTAAAAGAAAGCATGCAAACCAATCTTTCTTTATCTAAATACATAAACAATTCCGAGCAGAAAACAGAAATTCAAAATAAAATTAAAACACTTCATAAACAAATGCAAGAAAACTCTTTAGAAAAAAAAGCCAAAATATCTTTCCAGATTTCTCTTTTATATTTACTGCTTGGAGATATTGAAAACTCTTCTAAATATTTGATTTATTCTAAAAAACTCAATGAGGATAAAAAAATTTCTAAATTAAAAATTCAAAATTTCTAACTCATTGAAATCCAAAAAAGTCTTAGCTCTCTCAATTTCTAAAACACTTAACTCACTGGAGTCAAAAGAAAAACTCACTTTTTATCTATAAAAAAACAAATTTTACTTGCAAAAAAATATGACTCTAAAAGTATGGAATAAAGCCTATTCCCCTTTAGCTCAGTCGGTAGAG
>CALDSP010000099.1 GCA_937924465.1 uncultured Leptospiraceae bacterium | reverse complement strand
TCAAAGGAGATAACAAAAAATATTACGGACCTTATACTGATGTAAAAACTGCAAGAGAGTTTCTCTGGCTACTTCATAGAATTTTTCCTATTCGTAAAACTCCTCTCAAACTTCCCTTAAAAACACCTCAAAGACCTTGCTTGAATTATCACATTCAAAGATGTTTAGCTCCTTGCACAGGAAATGTTTCTGTAGAAGACTATAATTCTATGATAGAAATGGTAATTTACTTTATGGAAGGAAAAAGAGAAAAAATTATTTCTGAATTAGAAAAAAAAATGTTTGAATATTCAGAAAAAATGCTCTTTGAAAGAGCGGCTATCTATCGGAATATGATTCGAACTCTACAAGACATGAGTTCAAAACAAAGCATAATAAATACCACGTTAGGTGACGAAGACATACTAGCTCTTGCTCAAAGAGAAGATACGGGAGAAATGATTGTATTTGAAATTCGTAGTGGAAAGTTAGAAGGAAAAAAATCCTTTGCACTTAGTGGACTAAAAGATTCTAACCTATTAGAAACTTATCTTTCTTTTATAAAACTATATTATTTCCAATCTTCTTTTATTCCAAATACTATTAGAATTCCGTTTAAAACTACTCAAGATATAACTACTCTACAAAAGACTCTATCCCAGCTAGCAGAAAAGTCAGTTAAACTATCCAACATACAAGGAGCTACAATTTCTTTATGGAAACTTGCACAGAAAAATGCAGAAATGAATTTAACAGAAAGAATACTCGCAACTAAACTCAAAGAAGAAAAACAAGCTCTGAAAAACCTCCAAGAAATTTTAAATCTACCTTCCATTCCTAAAATTATTGAATGTTATGATATAAGTCATTTTCAAGGTTCTCAACCAGTAGGAAGTGGAGTAATGTTTGTAGAAGGCAAACCTCATAAACCCGGATATAGACATTATAACATTCGAGGCTATTCGCAAGTCAATGATCCCGGAATGATACATGAAGTAATTTCAAGAAGACTTTCCAGAATTCAAAATGATAATCTCAAAGTTCCCGATTTAATTGTAATTGATGGAGGAGAAACCCAACTAGCAAGAGCTTGTGAGGCAGCAAACAATTTAGGTTTTGGACATATTCCTATGATAGGATTAGCTAAAAAAAGAGAAGAAATTTATTTACCAAATGAAAAGTATCCTTACAAATTTGATATAAACTTACCTGCCATTCGACTCTTACGGAGAATTCGAGATGAAGCACATAGATTTGGAATTGAATTTCATAGAAAAAAACGAAACAAAGCAACCTTAGAAACAATTCTAGATAAAATCCCAAACATTGGCAGCAAAAGACGTAAACAAATTCTGAGTCAACTTTTAGTAAAAAAGAAACTCAAAGAAATTAAAAAAGAAGATCTCATAGAATTAGAAGGAATAGGCAGAGAACTTGCAGAACAAATTTATAACACATTAAATTTAAAATAAAATCTTCTTATACGAAATAAATTTTTAAATTACAAGTTAAACTAAAGAACTGAATCATTTTAATTTCCAACCATCTTCTATTTCTATACCGGGATAAATAGGTGTAGGCTTTTCGATAAGAACTAAAAGATGATTCAAATATAAATGCACAACTTTTTTTGGTTGTTTTTTAGAAAACTCAATTGTGATTTCTTCTAGCTCAAAAAGATTTTTTCGAAGTATGTTTAATCTTGGAACATGAAAAACAGGAACCTTTGCTTCCATTTTTTTCCAACCAAAGAATTCTAATTCCCCTAGTTCAATCTTTTTTCTTCCAAAAGTCGGATGAAAAAAAATGATACTGAGTTTTCCTGAATAATTTTCTGAATAAACCCATAAAAACAAATGAGTCGGAATCCCATAAGGCAGATATTTTTTTATTTTAGGAATAATTCGGATTTTTTCTCTATCGGGGATTTCTATATAAGTATGGATTTCCATAGAAAAGTCTTCATAATTTCCAAAAAGCTTTTTGAATTCTTCTCTCTCTTTTTGGAATTCTTCTGTAGAAGGAATTTTAGAAACCTTTATTAAATCTTGTAAGTGAGAATCAGATTTTTTAAAGAAATAGGGAGTTTCTCCATCAAATTTTTCTAAGAGGTGTAAACTTTGAGTATGATTGTTTTCTAGAAAACGGATGAAGTTATCTCTTTTAGAAATATTTTGTGGAAAATTTACAAAAATCATGCAAAAAAAAGAAAAGAAAAAGATAGACAAGAAACTTTTCATACGATAAATAGAATAGGTATTTCAAATTTAAGGATCGAGCAATTTATGGCAAACCAAAAGGATAAATTTAGTATCTTTTTAACTGTGCTCATTGTATTTCTAATTGTAGCAATGGGAGTCTATGCTTTTATTTATAGAGAGAAAATCGCTGAAACAATTCAAAAATTCACAAAAAAAGATAATCAAGAAAAAGTCTACGAACTAAAGACAACTAAAAAAACTGTAGAATCCAATGAGGATTTTTTGCTGTCAGAAAAAAAATCCAAAGAAGGTGATATCGCCTTCGAAAATCCAAAATCGGATAAAACCAAAACTCTAGAAAATCCTCCCCTATTTGAACCAACCGAAACTAAATCACGAAATACTTTAAGAGAACAAGAAAAAAAAGGAAACTCTCCTCGTTTAAGTGAGCCTGAAGATAAATTTTTAGATCCAACTCAATCTCCCTACAGGAAATCTACAAAACTAACCCAAAGTTCAAAGGAAGAAGAACTCCACTCAGAATTTATTGGAAAGAAATCTCATTTAAAAAAGAAATTTTATTCCAAGAAAAAGAAACGCTATTATTCCAAAGCAAGGATCCCTAAATCAACACAAAGAGATACTTTGGAGGCTAGAGTTCGAGAGTTAGAAGAAAAATTTGGAGTAAAAAGTAATAAGAAATCTAACCTAGAAAAAAGAATTTCTCGACTGGAAAAACTTGAAAAAAGAGTTGATAGACTTGAAAAAATTGCTTCTAAAAAATCAGAGCAATGAGTCTAAACGAAAATTGGAAAAACATTCAAAGAGAAGTTTATCAAAAAAATCCAAATGCAAAAATAATAGCAGTTAGTAAAACCTATCCAACAGAAATTATTGAACAGGCTATTTCAATAGGAATTTTTTCTTTCGGAGAAAATAAAATCCGAGAAGGGATTCAAAAATTTTTAGTACTTAAAGAAAAAGGTTTACAATTTGAACTTCATCACATTGGACCTTTACAAACAGGAACCTTGAGAAAGCTTTTTGGACTTTTTTCCTATACGCATGGAGTTGGCTCTATTTCCAGTTTAAAAGAATTGTCTAAACAATCAGAAAAACAAAAACATTCTCTTGCTTTTTTTCTCCAAGTAAATCTCACAGAAGAGCCTCAAAAAAATGGATTCTCTCGAAAGCAACTGTTGGAATTATTACCGAATATCCAAAATTACGAAACAGAATTTTTAAAATGGGAAGGTCTCATGACTATGGGTCCTACAAATGAAGACTTGGATTTAACAAGAACAGTATTTTCTGAACTCAATCAGATTCGAAAAGACTATTGTCCTCACAAAAAACTTTCTATGGGCATGTCTGCCGATTATGAAATAGCTTTAGAAGAGGGAGCAGATATTTTACGAATTGGCTCAAAGATATTTGGAAAAAGATAAACTCAAGATCTATTTTCGTTGAGACTTAAAAAGTTTATAAATACAAAAAATACACAAAGACGCCGCAAGTCCTATAGACAAACTCATAATGAAAATTCCCTGTAAATTAAGTGGATCATTCATGTTTATGATCTCTTTCAATAATTTTATGAACTAAATAAAACGTAAATAGAAAAATCATTCCAAGTATACTCACTACACCTAAAGAAATTTTTGCTTTGAGTTCTGCTTGTTCGGGAGTGAGTCCAAATTGAGATGCATTTTCTTTCATCCAAATGGGGTTTAATTTTAATACATACTCCCCTGCACTTTGATAAATGAAAACAATCATTACAAGTAATAAAAAACCGGGAGTAATATACTTTATTACAAAATCAAAAATTTTTGGGATTTCCCAAAGAGAACCTTTTTGCGCGTGCTCTCTTGCAACTTTTGGGCCAATCTTCCAACCATACGCAATTACCTGAATTGTAGCCAAAATATAAATAAATAAAGTTCCAACCCAAAAATCAGTATAATCTAAGGCTGTAAAATCATAATTGTAATATAAAATACCCATAGTTAAAATTAGAGTGAATCCAAACAAGGTGAATACAGAGTTTCTTCTTTTCATGTGAAAGCCTTCTTCTAAAAGACTAATTCCGGGATGAAGCATGGTAACAGAAGAAGTAATAGCAGCAAGAAAAAGAACAAAAAACCATAAGGCTCCAAAAAAATTTCCAAAAGGCATTTGTGCAAAAACTGCAGGAAGAGCAATAAACCCCATTCCAAAAGTGCCAAAAGTTCCCACAGCAGCACCCAAAAATAAAAACCCAATTGGAATCGTAATCATTCCGCCAAATCCAACTTCTACAAATTCATTCAAAGAAGCAGCTGTTAGTCCTGAAAGAGTTACATCATCTTTTTCTGTTAAATAACTTGTAAACAATAAAGTAATTCCAAATCCTACAGAAAGAGAAAAGAAAATTTGTCCTGCCGCCGCAATCCAAACCTCTCCTTTTGTGAGAGCTTCCCAATTTGGATTCCACATAAACCCAAGTCCATAAGAAATGTCGTCCAACGTAAGAACTCTTCCTAAAATTATAAAAGAACACATCATAAGTAATGGAAATCCAAACTTAGCTAAAGCCTCAATGCCTTTCGAAAGCCCCCTATAAACAATAAGAAAATTCAAAGAATAACAAAGTAAGGTAGAGAAAAGAATTTTACTTTCAAAAGCAGCTCCTACATATTTTGTTCCAACAAGATTTAAAAAATATTCAGTGGAATTACTTACAATTTGAGAAGAAAAGTTTGAATCCTTTATGTTTATATCTTCGTGTACAAAATGCAAATTCCCAAACAAAAAATCTAAAGCATACGTTAAACACCATGCCTCTATAAATACATAATACACATAAATAATCGTAGGAACAATCAGAGCAATTGTAGAAGCAAATTTAGCACTAAAACCTTTCCCCAGTAAGGTAGAAAAAATATGTGGAGCACTATGACCATTTTTTCCCCCTATTCTTCCCATAATCCATTCTGAAAGACACACAGGAACTCCCAGTAAAATAAAACTTATAATGTAAGGAAGCATAAACGCTCCCCCACCATTTTTCACTGCTTGACCGGGAAAACGGAGAAAATTTCCTAAACCAATAGCTCCACTTGCAACAGCAAGAATAAGCCCTGCTTTTGAGCCCCACTTTTCTTTTGGATTTGGATTCATAATATGTAAAACTTGTTACCAAAAATATAGACTTGAAAGCAAAGTCAATCAAAAGAATAGACCTAAAAACAATTCATTAAAAAAATAGGTCGAACTAATAAAGGAGAAGTTTAATGTTTCAAAATTTAGATTTAAACCTCATTTCTTTGGGAAGAGTATTTTTTATAAATTTTTTATTTTTATCGATTCGATATATCATTTTTGCAGGAGCTGCTTTTTTAATTGTTTGGGTTTGGAAAAAAGAATATTTTTATGCTTTTAGAATTCAAAAAAATTTTCCAGAAAAACAGAAAATCATAAATGAAATCAAATACTCTTTTTTAACCTTCTGCATTTTTGGAATTGTGGGAATTGGAGTCTTTGTAGCAAGTAAAATGGGATATACTAAAATTTATTCAGAAATTTCTCAATATGGATATGCATATTTTTTCTTAAGCATTGCAATAGCTATTTTAATTCATGACGTTTATTTTTACTTTGCTCATAGACTTATGCATCATAAGTGGCTTTTCAAAAAAGTTCATTCAGTACACCACCAATCTACAAATCCCAGTCCGTGGGCTTCTTTTTCGTTTCATCCTCTTGAAGCAGTTTTAGAGGCAGCAATAGTTCCCATTCTTGTAGTCATTATGCCTATTCACCCTTTAGCGATTGTCTCCTTTATGTTTTTTATGACATTTATGAATGTATTAGGACATTTAGGAGTAGAGCTTTATCCCAATTGGTTTTTGAAAAGCCAATGGACAAATTGGAATAATACTTCCCTACATCATAATATGCATCATCAAAAATTTAACTGCAATTATGGACTGTACTTTAACTGGTGGGATAGACTTTTTGGAACCAATCACCCAACGTATTTCCAAGAATTTCATCGCATAACGTCCGAAAGAGATATAATTTTAAAGAAATCTAAGGAATTAAATCATGAAACCTTTGCAATTCAAAAATAAAAAATGAGGGGTAAACCCCTCTTTAATTAAACTGGATAGGCACTTGAATGGACTCAGGTTGTTTTTTGGGGATATAAATAATAAGTTGTCCATTTTTATAGTGAGCTTTCGCTTCATTCATATTGAAATGTCCATCTAAACTGAATGTTCTTTGGTATTTGCCTAAATGAAACTCACGATATGCTAAAGCCCCTGTAATTCCAAGATCAATCGAAGAAGCCTCTACAGTGAGTTGGTTATCTTGAAAACTCACTTGGATTGATTTTTCTTCAACGCCGGGTAGATCTAAAACAAGAGCGAACTTATCTTCTGCGTGCCAAATCTCACTAAAAGGAACATATTTTCGTTCTCGTTTAGTTTCTGTGATATTTTTTTCTTTCTGAGTAGTTGCTAAGTTTTGCATGATTACCTCCTTAGTTTGCTTGGATACTAATTTTCTTAGGTTTATCTTCTTCTAATCGTGGTAACTTCACTCTCAATACCCCATTTTTGTAATGAGCCTCAATTTTATTGGAATCGACTCTAAAATTCACTTCAAAAACTCTTGAAAATTCTCCTTTACTTGTCTCTCTACGTTCTAGTTTCAATCCTTCCAGAAGAGTATTTTTAGGAGCATTCCCTTTGAGTTTGACTCGATTTTCATGAACAGAAATGTCTAGATCTTCAGCTCCATAACCTGGAACCAAAGCAATCAGTTCAGCTCCTTCATCAGAATAATAGATATTGACAGCTGGATAAGGAGTTTTTTGATAAAAACCCCCACTTCCCCAAAGAGAATTGGCTAACTCTTCAACCCTGTCCATTTCTCTCCACAATTCATTTCTTTCTAGTAAATTGAGCATATTTTTACCTCCTATCGGAACTTATTTGATTCGAGTGCTTTATTTTATCACTCTAACTTATAGAGTGCTAATTCATTAAAAAAGTTCGTATTTTTTAAAAAAAATTAGAGAAAAAGAAAAATTTCCAAAACAAAAATCCGTTTTGTTTTTTTAAAAACTGAAAAAATTTGTAAAACGTGAAAACAAAAATTGACGTACTAATTATTGGTTCTGGGATTGTGGGCTCTTGGGTAGCTTATTATGCGGCAAAAAAAGGACTTAGTGTAGCCGTTTGTGAAAAAGAAAGTAGCGGAGGTGATGGAATTAGTGGAAGAAACTCTGGAGTGCTTCATTCAGGAATTTATTATTCCAAGAATTCAGAAAAATTAAAACACTGTCTAAGAGGATATGATTTAAGCCTTTCCTTTTTTGAAGAAAATAATATTCCCTATAAAATTTGTGGAAAGCTCATTACAATAGGAAAAACCACACAAGAAGAGTTTTCTTCAAAACAAGAAATTCTTTTTCAATTATTTGAAAATGGAAAATCAAACAATCTATCGAATATAGAAATTATTTCTAAACCTTACCTGAAATACAAATATGTTGTTGGCGAATTAGCAATTCATATTCCTAAAACAGGAGTTGTAGATGTTCCAATCTATTTAAAGACTCTATGGCAACTCTGCGAAAAAGAAGGAGTGATTTTTTTGTATAATAGAAAATTTAATATTCACAATGGCGAATATGTTTTAGAAGATAAACAAGGTAAAGTAGAATCAATAGATTCTCATTTTCTTGTAAATGCAGGTGGACTTTATTCTGATGAAATAGTCAAGTTATTTGGTCTTTATGACTATGAAATTAGACCTAATAAAGGAGAGTACTATGCCTTAAAAAAAAACCTACCATATCCTAAACTAATCTACCCTTTACCAAATAAACAAAGCACAGCTTTAGGAGTTCATTATACTTTCAACTTAGCAAATGAAGCCTATGCAGGACCTAACTCGAATTGGGCAAATAGTAAAAGTGACTATACAATCCAAACACCAAAAGAAAAATACTATAAGTCACTTTTAAATATTCTAGATTGCTATGAGCTAAATGATTTAAGAGAAGGATATGTTGGGATAAGACCTAGACTTTTTTTTCAAGAACAGGCT
>CALDSP010000098.1 GCA_937924465.1 uncultured Leptospiraceae bacterium | reverse complement strand
GCGAAAGTTTAGTTCTCTAATTTGGTGTTTTTCTGGTAAAATTTGATTTAAAAAGTCAATGAGTAAATCTTTATTTCCCTCTTCTCCAAAGAGTTTTTTGAATCCAAAGTCTGTGTATGGATTAATGTATTTAGGAGTTTTTCGTGTCACGGTACTAGTTAGATTCAAGTAAAAATAGTTTTTGTAAAGAAAAAATAAATATTTATTCTATAAGTTTTTGTTTATTATCGTTTGAATTCTGTTGATTGTAAAGATTTTTGAATCCTTATTTAAACCTTGGAAAGTTACTCAAAGCAAAATCAATTGCAATACTATAAAACTTTTCAATTGAGTTTTTTTAACATATTTTTTATGTTTACTTCTTTTTCAATCCTCCAATTTAGTTGACAAAAAATTCAATATAAAAGAGGGTGAAAAAATCATAGAGAGGAGCAAAAAATGTCAGAAGAAAAAGAGTTATCTAAGGTAGAGCATATTAAAGCAAATTCAAATCATTTGCGTGGAACTATTTTGGAAGAATTACAGAATGGGAATGATCATTTCTGTGAAGACAATGTTCAAATTTTAAAATTTCATGGAATGTACCAACAAAAAGATAGAGACAGACAAAAAGATGCAAACGGGAAAGATATAGAAAAACCATATACTCTTATGCTTCGGGGTAGGATTCCGGGAGGACGTTTGAGCACAAAGCAATATATAGTTTGGGATGATCTAGCAGAAAAATATGGAAATGGTTCCCTGCGTTTAACAACAAGACAGTCTATTCAACTGCACTACTTAAAAAAAGAAAACATTCCAAAAGTAATCCAAGAAATTTATCAAATCAATCTTTCCTCTATGGGAGCGTGTGGAGATGTAGTGCGTAACGTAACCCAAGCTATCAATCCATGGAAGAAAAAAGAGCTTAGTTTGTTAGATGAGGTTAGTTCACTTTTGTCAGATCATTTCAAATATAAGAGCAATGCTTATATAGAAGTTTGGTTAGGGGAAGAGCAAATCAATAAAGATTTAGATGATCCAATTTATGGAAAAACTTATCTTCCTAGAAAATTTAAAATCGGAGTAACTCTAGTCGGTTACAACCATATAGACATTTACACCAATGACTTAGGTTTGGCTGCTACTATTGGAGAGGGAAATCAAATTGATGGTTACTTTGTATTTGCGGGGGGTGGTTTGGGAATGACACATAACAAACCAGAAACCTTTCCAAGGGCTGCTGATCTATTAGGGTGGATTCCAAAAAAAGGACTCATTCCTGTGGCAGAGGCTGTAGTAACGGCTCATAGAGATTTTGGAGATAGAACGAATCGCAAACATGCTCGTTTAAAATATGTATTAGCAGAAAAAGGTGTGGATTGGTTTATAGAAGAAGTAGAAAAAAGATCAGGGTATAGATTTATTCCAAAGGAACTTCCTGTTTGGAATACTCCTAGTTATTTAGGATGGTTGAAAGCAGAGGATGGAACTTGGTCTTTGGGGTTTCATACTTTAGCAGGGAGAATCCAAAATACAAAAGATAAGCCTTTAAAAAAAGCGTTACGTGATATTATTGAAAAATTTCAGTTGAGTGTACAAATCACACCAGATCAAGATTTAATTTTAATGGATATTCAAAATTCAAACAAACAAGAAATTGAAAACATCCTTTCTTCTTATAATATAGATTTCAAAAGTCCTAGTAAACTTTATGATAGAGCTTTGGCTTGTCCAGCCCTTCCTACTTGTGGACTAGCTTTAACTGAAAGTGAAAGGTTTTTTCCTAGTCTTTTAGAACAAGTTCAGAAAGTAATTGATAAACATAACCTAAATGAAAAAGCTCCTATTTTGAGAATGACAGGTTGCCCCAACGGATGTGCCAGACCTTATTCTGCAGAGATTGGGATTGTAGGACAGCAAGTTGGTGGAAAATATGCTATTTTCCTAGGTGGAAACAAAGAAGGAACTCGTGTAGGATTTCAAGTGGCAAGTAAAGTGCCTATTTCTCAAATTCCAGAATTACTAGAAAAAGTGTTTATTTCTTGGAAACAAGAAAATTTTGAATTAGATTTTGGAGATTATATAAAGTCTCTTCCTCAAGAAAAATTAAAAGCATTGTTTGAATAGAAATAATGAAGTGTTTTCTAAGTTCTAAGTTGTTAAATGCTTTAATTTTTGAGCAAAAAAAAATTAGAACGAAAATAAGCGAAAAATTAATAGACTATCTCAAAACGGATTCTCGTTTTTTTTGTGGAGTACATGGAGTTCAAAGATTAGTTTTTAAAAATCAAGATTATGAAAGTAAAATTATTTCAGAACTTTCAACGTTATGTGAGAGTATCTACTCACTTACTATAGAAGATATTAAACTAGCTTTATCATTCCAAAAAGAGTATAATATAGCAGAACTAGAAAGTTTAGATTTGGCTATTGCTACAAAAACCTGCGATATGTTTTTTGGTTGGAATGAAAACTTAGAAAATCAAAAATTAATTCGATTCATTCGCTTTGCTTCGAAAAGTGAAATGGATAGCTTCTGAAGGAATACTTTTTTGATCCAAACCAACTAAATAATTCTTATCTAAAATTTGATTCCATGGATATTTGTTGTTATATGCAGTTATTTTAAAATAATAAGTAATTCCATTTCTAAAGAACAGTAAATTTTTTTCCTTTCTTCGTTCTGAATTGAGTTGTATGATTGAATTATCAATACAATAAGTTAGAGAATTATATTTTTCAGTTAGATTTTCATTTTGATTTAAACCTGTAATTTTGTTAAGATTAGAATCTACCTCTAAAGTAGAAACCATACGTTCTGGAGATACCCCATAATGAATGAGATATCCTCCTCCATTGATTACATCTCTTTCATGGTTGGAGTTCCAAGTAAGACAAAGTTTTAAATTTTCATGGTCGTAGCTGCTCACTTTCAACCCAAAAGGTTGAGAAGGTGGTTTAGATTCCGTATACTGTAAAGTGAGATTAGATAAGCTAGGAGTTAGATTTCCAGAATAGTTGGATTTCATGATCACTTTCCACTGAAAAAATTGGAAATAAGTATTTTTTTCCTCAATAAAAGTTTTGGGATCATAATGTTTCCATATAGGTTTACTATCTGTTTCTTCAAAGGGAAGTTCTGAAAAACGGTATAAAATCTCTAGTGAGGTACCATCTGGAACATTTGCCACATAAGATAAACGATGGGGAATTGAAAAAGAGTAAGGGGTCTTTAAAACCTTAGAGATTCCTATACCTTTGGTGTGGCTTGGAAATTTGTATTCTTCAAGATATTTTACTTCTTGATAGGGAATTGTTAAGACTTGAATGTCTTCAAATGTTCCATATCCAATCATAAAATTATCCAATTTTCCATAAAAAGACTTGCCTATGATGAGAGGATTTGTATCGTTAGGATGAAAACCAACAAGTAAGGGAGTTCTATCTTCTTTACTGTTGAAAGCAAAAAAACGATCTGTTTCCTTTCCATTTTCATAAAGCCTTACCAGTCCAGTGATTGGTTCTAGAGAAATAAAGATATTTGTCCATTTTTTGGAAGGCAAAGGATTTTGAGATTTTAGTTTATAAGTGTAGGTTAGCTTAGAGTTAAAGTAAAAAAAATTATGAAATATAACTTCTAAGTAATTAGAAACTATACTACAATCTATTCCATATTTTTTTCCATTTGTGATATAAGTTTTATGGAATATATTAGAATTTTGCTCTAACTCTCCGGGCATAATATGAAAAGAAAAGTAAAAAGGATTTGATATAATTGTTTTACTTAAAAGTCTACCATTATCTGTAGAAATTTGTATTTGACTATCTTTATTTGTAAATGACGCATAACGTTTTCCTTGAAAAGATTCTCCTTCTATAACTGTATAAGCTGATTTAAAAATTTTATAGTTTCCTGTATTATCTTTTAAATCATTTGCAAATTTGTTTTCAAAGTCTAAAAATAATTCATTGGACTCCAGTTTTGAATGTTCTAATTCTAGACGATGAGACTTACTTCCAACTTTGACAAGTTTTAATTTTTGCTTTGTTAGTGATTTAAGTGAATAAGTTTGATTGTCTCCAAAAGAGAATTCTCCTGCATATAAAAAATTTATAAAGCTGAGGATTAAAATAAATTTAAAATTATTTTTCAAAATTTTAGAAAACATTGATTTTCTCCTAAAACTAAAATCTAACTTAACGCGTCTAGCTGTTTGGTTCGCCTTTCATGTCGTCCTCCTTCAAATGAGGTTGCAAGCCATTTTTCTATAATTCGAATAGCTAAATCTTTTGCTAAAATCCTCCCTCCTAAGACAAGGACGTTTGCGTTATTGTGTTTTTTACTCATTTCTGCGGTAAATTCATCGTGGCATAAAGCAGCACGAATTCCCTTAAAACGGTTTGCAGCTATGGAGGCTCCAATTCCTGTCCCACACAAAGCAATCAAGTTTGAAAACTCACCACTTAAAAGTTTTTTACATGCAGAACCAACTACTACGGGATAATCTACAGAAGTTTCATTAAATACACCTTGATCTTGAACATCATATTTTATTTGTAAATATTCTATGAGTTTGGATTTGAGTTCAAATCCTCCGTGGTCAGAAACAATCCCTATTTTTTCTTTCAAAGCTAACCTTCCTTTTTTTCTTATCGGAATTTTTACGAAAAAATCTAGCTTTCCCTTTAAGGATTTATAATTGAATTTAAAAAGAAATGATTCATGAAATTATTTATTTTCTTGATGGTAAAAAGCAGACTATTTTTTCTTGTAAAGCTTTAGGTAACTTTTGATTTACAATTTCAGTTATTTCTTTGGGACTGTATCTTTTTGAAAAGTGCATAAGCACTATTTTTTCATTTTCAAATACATTTGCATGTTGAATAATTTCATCCAAATGTAAGTGCCCCCATTTTCTAGCTTTTTGGATATCTCTTTTTTCATCTAAGTAAGTACACTCTAAAAAAAGAATTTTAGACTTTCGAACATCTTCATTTTCTAGGACATATTCAATTTGTGTATCTCCAGAAAAACTTATGATAGGTGTATAGTTTTCCTCTGTTAATTCTACATTATTTAAACGCAGTGAAAGAATTTCATTTTTATTTAAGTTCAAGTATTCTTGTTTTAGCTTTTTTGTTTTTTCATAAATTGTATATCCTTGTGATAAAATTCTATGCACTGTAGGAAATGCTTTGAGAGAGATGTTCTTAGTTACTTCTATAAAACAATTTTGAGGAACAGGAATTAAATGAAATTTGTATTCAAAATTTTCTAATTTTTGATAAATCTTAAGAAGTTGATGAATGTCTTCTTCTATTTCCTTTGGTATATAAATGTTTGGTGGTTTTAAATTTCTTAAAGAACGTTGCGATAAAAAATAAGGGAGTCCACAGAAATGATCTAAATGAGCATGCGTGATGAGAAGATTTAAAATATGAACATAATTTATAGGTTGACTGCCTATATCAAACATCATATTGAGATTGGAGCAAACAACAGAAGTGCGGATCCCTCCTTCAGAAATTCCTTCAAAGTTATAACCTCTGTGTGTAAATTTAGCTAATTCTTTAAACAAATCTTACTCCGTTATTAGATCTTCTGGATTATAATATTTTTGATTTGGAAAAAATTTTTCTAAGTTTTCTTTAGAGCTAATGTAAACTCTTTTTAATTTAGTTTTGTCAAAATATTCTTTCCCTACTTGAATTAAATTGGAAAGGGTCACTTCTTTAATTTTATCTCTATAGATTTGTAAATAATTTTCTGGCATTTCATCTTCTTCAAATCCAAGTTGAGCAGATAAAACAGAATGCTTGTTTGTAAATAAAAATACAAATTGATTGATGATGGAATTTTTAGCATCTTCTAGTTCTTTTTCTGTAATTTTAGAAAATGTTTCATAGCTTAGAATTTTTTGAATTAGTTCATCGGCTTCTTTTAGAGTTTCATTTTTTGTAAGAGTATAGAAATAAATGACTCCATGCTTTGTTTCAAAAATGGGATAACTAGAAGCAGAATAAGCAAGTCCCTTATTGGATCGGATTTGTTGCATAAAATAGCTATTGAATCCTCCACCTCCAATGATATAATTCAGAAGTTGTATAGAAAAAAAGTCAGGATGGTTGTGTTGAGGAATTACTCCAAAGTATAAAATCATTGATTGGTTGACAGGTTTTTGAATTAAAATTTGAGATTGAGTTCTTTTAAAAAATTTTTCCTTCAATTCAGAAAAAGGAATTTCTTCTTTTTGATACTTTGAATCTTGGTTTTCAATTTCCAAAATTTCTTTTAGTTTCTGTTGCATAACGTCCTTATTATAATTTCCACTTAAGACAATGGCTTTTTGACTTGCTAAAATTTCCTTATAAAACTCTAAGATCATTTCTCTTTGAATTTTTTTTACTGATTCTATTTGTGGAACAATTCCACGTCTATAACCTAAATACAAAAATTCTTTTGCTTTTCGAAATCCTAGACTTTCTGTCCTTTAATTTCTTCTAAGAATGTTTTCAATTAATTTTTTTTTTGATCTTTCTATTACATTTTCTGAA
>CALDSP010000097.1 GCA_937924465.1 uncultured Leptospiraceae bacterium | reverse complement strand
AGAAAAACTTTTTTACCTAATCTCAATCAAATTGAAATTGATATTACTTACGAATGTAATTTGAAATGTATCAACTGCAATCGTTCATCAACACAAGCACCAACCAAAGAGGGAATGAGATTAGAGCAAATAGAAACCTTTGTTCGTGAAAGTATTGAATTCAATAAAAAATGGAAGTTAATAAACTTACTTGGTGGGGAACCGAGTATTCATAAAGACTTTTTGGAAATCGTAAATTTGATTTTGAATGAATACATACAATAAAACCTATTTGAAAAAGTTAGATAGAATCATTTCATAACTTATTCACTTTATTCGTTATGTGCTTTAATTATTATAGGTACGCAAAAATTGTAGAGACCATTTTATTTTAATAATCTTATACATATTTAAAATTTGTATTTGAAAAACTCTACAAAACGTTAGATGCTATAATATAAAGATTTAAAAAAATTGTATACTTACAAAATTCTAGAAAAAAATTGGAATTATGAAAACAATGTTTCAAAAAATTTGGGAAGATCATTTAGTTCATGAAACAGAAAATTCTTCTATTATTTACATTGATCGTCACTTGGTTCATGAAGTGACAAGTCCTCAAGCCTTTGAAAGTTTACGATTAAACAATAGAAAAGTTAGACGTCCCGATGCCACAATTGCAACAATGGATCATAACGTATCTACCAAAACAAGGGACTTAAACGCTGCAGATCCTCTTTCAGTTTTACAAATGCAAACTCTTTTGAAAAATTGCCAAGAAAATGGAATTCGTATCTATGATTGGAATCATCCCGATCAAGGAATTGTGCATGTAATTGCTCCTGAGCTTGGTATGACTCATCCGGGGATGACAATTGTTTGTGGAGATTCTCATACTTCTACACATGGAGCCTTTGGAGCTTTAGCGTTTGGAATTGGCACTAGTGAAGTAGAACATGTTCTAGCTACTCAAACTTTAGTTCAACAAAAACCAAAAACTATGGAAATTCGAGTTTTAGGAGATAAGCTACCATTTGGAGTTACTCCTAAAGATATCATTCTTGCTATTATTGGAAAAATTGGAACAGATGGAGCTACAGGATACGTGATTGAATATACTGGAAATATTATTCATTCTTTGTCTATGGAAGGAAGAATGACTATCTGTAATATGTCTATTGAAGCAGGGGCTAGAGCTGGATTTATTTCACCTGACGAAATTACTTTGAATTATTTAAAAGATAAAGAATTTGCTCCTAAAGGAGAATATTGGGAAAAGGCAGTTCAAAAATGGAAAACTTATGTTACCGATATAGGAGCTACCTACGATAAACTTGTTACGTTAGATGCTAATGAAATTGAACCTATGGTAACTTGGGGAACTTCTCCCGGGCAGGTTACAAAAGTAAATTCTGTAGTTCCTAATCCCGAGAGTTTTTCAAATCCAGTAGATAAAAAATCCGCTGAAAATGCTCTTAAGTATATGGATTTAAGACCCGGTATGAAAATGACCGATATAAAAATTAACAAAGTATTTATAGGTTCATGCACAAATTCAAGAATTGAAGATTTAAGAGAAGCCGCCAAGGTAGTTAAAAATAAAAAGGTCAATCCTTCCGTACAAGCTATAGTAGTGCCGGGTTCTGGACGTGTGAAAAGACAAGCAGAAGAAGAAGGGCTGCATGAGATCTTTTTAGCAGCAGGGTTTGAATGGAGAAACCCCGGTTGTTCTATGTGTCTTGCTATGAATGATGATGTTTTATCTCCCGGAGATCGTTGCGCGTCAACAAGCAATCGAAATTTTGAAGGGCGTCAAGGCAAAGGTGGAAGAACTCATTTAGTGAGTCCGGCAATGGCAGCAGCTGCCGCAATTGAAGGACATTTTGTAGATATAAGGAGTTGGAACTTATGAAAGCTTTTACTACTTTAGAAGGCATAGCCGTTCCTTTAGATAGAGCAAATGTAGATACTGATCAAATTATACCTAAACAATTTTTACGAAAAATTGAGCGTTCCGGTTTTGGAATACATCTATTTCATGATTGGAGATATTTAGACAATGAAGGAACAAAGCCTAATCCCGATTTTCCTTTAAACTTTCCACGTTACGAAGGAGCAACCATCTTGCTTGCACGTGACAATTTTGGTTGTGGTTCTAGTCGTGAACATGCACCATGGGCACTAGAGGATTACGGATTTCGTTGTATTATTGCTCCTTCTTTTGCAGATATTTTTTACAATAACTGTTTTAAAAATGGAATTTTACCAATTCAACTGAAATCTAATGAGGTAGATGAACTTTTTACTTTTGTAGAAAAAAATGAGGGTGCTAGATTATTTATTGATTTACGGGAACAAATTGTAAAATCTTCAGAAAAAACTTATCATTTTCAGATTGATCCTTTCCGAAAAGATTGCTTGTATAGAGGATTAGATGATATTGGTCTAACTTTAATGCATGCGGATAAAATTCAAAAATTTGAATTAAAACAAAAAGAATCAATGCCATGGCTTTATGCATAGGAGGAAAACATGAAAATTTTTATTCAACTTATATTACTTTTGTCCTTGACGTTATACGCCAACGACTTAAAAATAGAAGATATAAAAATTGGAAAAGGTAAAGAAGCAAAACGTGGAAACAACGTTAAAGTGCATTACACTGGGTGGCTTAAAGATGGTAAAAAATTTGACAGCTCTTATGATAGAGGTACTCCCTTTGAATTTAAACTAGGAAGAGGGGAAGTAATTCAAGGTTGGGACAGAGGTGTAGTAGGTATGAAGGAAGGTGGTAAACGTAAACTCACTATTCCTCCCGAATTAGGTTATGGTTCTAGAGGAGCAGGAAATGTAATTCCACCTAACGCAACACTTATTTTTGAAGTAGAACTTTTAGGTGTAGAGTAAAAATGAAAAAATCAAAAACATTTCAAAATCATTCAAAAATTGCTTGGCATTCTTTTAATTATCGTAGAAAAAAAAAGGGTCTCTCTCCTCTTAGCTTTGAAAAATGGGTCAGTATGAGAGAGTCTACAAATTTGGATGCTTTAGGTAGATTTAATCCAAGAATGCAGCCTACTTTAAAGAAAATGGAAAAGCAGTTTGGGAAAAAAATCTATACAGAGAAAAAGAAATGCATTCGTTGTGGAAAAAAGAAATTTTTATATGAATTTGTTGCGCGTTATGATGGGCACAGTCCGGGAATTCAAAATTTTTGTAGAGCTTGTGAACGTTCTCGATTAAAAAAATATTCTCATAGTCAAATATGAAGCTAAAATTTGTTATTTTGTCTCTTTTAATTATTTCCTCTCTTTTAGGGATTGCTTTTTTTTCTTCCCAAGAAACTTCCTTCCTGTTGTTAGATGCAAATGAATTAGCCTCAAATCCAAAGAAGTATGAAAATCAAAACTTAAGGGTTAGAGGAGTCGTGAAAGTAGGTTCAGTTGTTCGCGAAGGAAAGGAAGCCAAATTCATTCTTGAATTAAATGGTTTAGAGGTTCCAGTTTTTTTTAATGGTAAAACACTTTTACCAGACGCATTTAAAGAAGGAGTGAAAGCAAGAGCCGATGGAAAGTTTTTAAATGGAGTTTTGGTTTCGGATCATGTGGAAGCAAAATGTGCCTCTAAGTACGAGGCAGAATATGCAGAGTAGTAGGACGTTATGTAAAAGGAATTGAAATTATGAATACTTTGGGAACTCTTGTTTTGATAGCATCTTTTTCTGTACTTATTTTTAGTGTTGTGCAGACTACTTATGGAATTCTCAAGCAAAACGCAAAAGCTATTGAACTAGGAAGACTAAGTTTATTTGCTAATTTCTTTTTGATATTGCTGGCCTTTATTATTCTTTTAACTCAACTTGCTCGCACTGATCTTAGCAATTACTATGTAGCTATGCATTCAAGCGCAAATCTAAATACTTTCTATAGAGTTACTTCTATTTGGGCGGGTTCTAGTGGCTCTCTTTTGTTTTGGAATTTATTACTAAGTTTATTCACAGTGATTGCTTTATATGAAACTAAAAAGTTATCTAAAGAAAGACTGCCTTACTTAAATTTAAGTCTTGGAGTTTTGGGAGGATTTTTTTCTTTTCTTTCTGTATTTTTTTCAGATGCTCAAGCTTTCCGAGAGTTTGATCCACCAGCTGTTGTGGGTAGAGGATTAAATCCACTCTTACAGCATTGGGCTATGATCATTCATCCACCCATACTATACATAGGATATGTAAGTTTTGCAATTCCTTTCGGAGTAGCTATGAGTGCAATGATTTCTGGAAAAGTTTCTGCAGAATGGCATTCTCAAATTCGAAAATGGTCTTTGTTTTCATGGTTTTTTTTAGGAGTGGGAATTTTACTAGGTTCTAAATGGGCCTATG
>CALDSP010000096.1 GCA_937924465.1 uncultured Leptospiraceae bacterium | reverse complement strand
AGATAGTAATTTTTTTATCCTTTTGAATGATAGATTCAGAAAACAAAGAAATAAGAGAAGAAAACAAAAGAACAAAATTTAATCTTATTAAAATTTTACTCATATAACAATTATCCAAAAGCTAATTCTATTATTGGCAATTATTAAACAAAACTAAACTTGTTTTAAATCCATTCAAAAAACTTTTCTTTGTCTCTACGAACTTTAGGTTGGTTAACTAAATAATCATTTGTAGAATCTCTATAACCTAAAGCACAAAGTACTACACTTTTTAAACCTTTTTCTTGGAGCTGTAAAATTTCATCTAGCTTTGAAGGCACAAAACCCTCCATGGGAGTTGCATCTACATTTTCTAAAGCTGCAGCAAAGAGAGCATTGCCTAGCGCAATATAACATTGTCTGCTTGCCCAAATCATGTTTTGCTCTTGGGTATTTGTAGTAATAGTCTTCATTATGTAACCCTTAAAATCTTTCAAAGATTCAACAGTAAGGTTTCTTTTTTTTGCAATATCGTTTATGTATTCATCTACTTCTTTTTCAGTAATTTGGTTCCAAGCACAAAAAACAAGCAAGTGCGAACACTCTATAATCTGTGGTTGATTGAAACAAGCAGGTTGGATTTTTTTACGAGTTTCTAAATTTTCAATTACAAGAACTTGAAAGGGTTGGAGTCCATAAGAAGAAGGAGCAAGTCGAACTGCTTCTAAGATATTCCCTAATTTTTCTTGTGGTATTTTTTCCCCTGTCATACGTTTTGTTGCATAGCGCCAGTTTAATTGTTGAATGTAATTCATTTTCTCTCCAATTTTTTTGTGAAATTATTTATAATTGAAATTCTAAACAAGTAAAAATTTTTGAAACACTGAAAAAACACTTCCAAAATTTTTGTTATTGTTACTACAGGTTTTATAAACAAAATTTACTTTTTGTAGGAAGCTCCAAAATAAAAATGTAACTATGAAATTTACTTCTCTAGGTTTTATACTAGTTAACTTATTCGCTTTTAGTCAAAGTTTAGAATCTCGCTCTTGGACCCCAAAGCTCAAATTTTGGAATGGAACTTTAAACAAAATTGCTCATGTGGAAAATGTAAAAATAATTTCTTTAAGTGGAGGAATGATTCCTATCTATGAAACAAAGGATTTAGAAGGGGAAGTTTCTCTCCCTACTCAAGAAATTTCAGAAAACATTCCCATACTTATCCAAGCAACTTATAAAAACGTAAACTACAATAAAGTCATTCCTCCTAAAACTGAATTACAAGACGCAAAACACGAAATAGTCGTTTACGAAACATCCGAAGATAAAAAGATTTTAAACATAAAAGGATTAGTTCAAATCACAAAAGAAAATAACTTTTTAACTATCAATAAACTTTATTTAGTTCGGAATATTTCTAATCCTAAATTTACGTATTTTAGTAAAGATGGTCTAGAAGTGTATATCCCAGAAAATGCAGAAAATATTTCAGCTCAACTCTTTCAAACAAATGGAATGCCCATTCCTTTGCAGTTAGCTCAATCTTCAAATAGAAGAATCATTGAACGAGGAATCTTACCGGGAGAATCTAGCATACAAATTAGCTATAATATAAACTTTGAAAACTCTAACACAGTAGAATTTAAAGATATTCTTACACTGGAAAAGGAAAACACTAGTATTATATTTTTAAAACCAACTGATATAAAAGTTTTTAGTGAAAAAACAATTGAAGAAATGACAGATAATGAAATTCCAAATGGAATGCGTGCTTTGAAAGTAGATTACGGAAAAGATAGAACTATTGTTTTACGTTTAGAAGGTGGAACTATAGAGAAAAAAAATATTCCAAGTGAACGAAAAATACAAAATGGAAAAATCTTTGATACTCCTGAAAAATCTATTCTTGGTGTAATTGCCATTCTTTCCCTACTATTTAGCTTATCTTTTATTTTTGTATATAGAAACGAACAATGAATCTTGTTTCTATATCTAACTTAACCAAAACAATACGAGATAAAACTTTATTCCAAGATTTGAATTTTGGAATCAATCTAGGAGAAAAAGTTGGAATCATTGGAGTGAATGGTTGTGGAAAATCCACCTTATTAAAGATTATTTGCAAACTAGAACAACCAGACTTAGGGCAAGTGATTTTCAATCGAGAATGTAAAATTTCCTACCTTTCGCAAACAACAAACTTTGATTCAAACCAAACCATCCTTGAAAATATTCTTCAAAGTGAACAACAAAAAATAAAACTAGTAAAAGAGTATGAACAGATCTGTATAAAATTAGAAACAGATAGATCTGAAAAAATAGAAGAAAAATATTCAAAACTCATTTCAGAAATGGATAGATTCAATGCTTGGGAAATTGAGACTCAGTTTCGTTCTCTTTTAAAAGAATTGGGAATTTCTAATTTATATTTAAGAATGAAAGAAATTTCTGGTGGAATGCAAAAGAAAGTTGAACTTGCAAAAGTTTTATTAGAAGAAAGTAATTTACTTATTTTAGATGAGCCTACAAATCATTTAGATATTAACACAATCCTTTGGCTAGAAAGCTACTTAATAAACACTAATAAGGCAGTAATCTTAATAACTCATGATCGATATTTTCTAGATTCTATAGTCTCTAAAATTTTAGAAATTCACCAAGGCAAATATTTTATTTATAATGGCGGATATGAAGAATATCTAAAAAAGAAATCAGAACGAGAGATTTTAGAGAAACAAAAAGAAGCGAAAGAAAAAAATTTTTTAAAAAAAGAATTAGAATGGCTTGGGCGCCAACCGAAAGCAAGGGGAACAAAACAACAAGCAAGAATTGAAAGAATCCAAGCTGTTTTGCAAAGAGATAGAAAAGAAATTCAAAAAGAAATTGAGCTTTCTGTTATTCAAAAAAGACAAGGAAAAACCATCCTAGAACTTCATGATATTACAAAAACGTTAGGTGACAAAACTATAATTCATAAGTTTTCTTATACTTTTAAAAGATCAGAAAGACTTGGAATAGTTGGGGCTAATGGTTCTGGAAAGACTACATTTTTAAATCTTTTAACGGGAAAACTTCCTGTAGATAGTGGATATATTAAAGTAGGATTGAACACTCAATTTGGATTCTTCGAACAATCCGGTTTAGAGATTCAATCACATTTAAAAGCAATTGATTACATTAAACAACAATCTGGTGAGTATATTCAAACTGAAAATGGAAAAATTACTGCTACCCAAATGCTTGAAAGATTTCTTTTTACTCCTTCTATGCAATATTCTAGCATTCAAAAACTCTCTGGAGGAGAAAAAAGAAGACTTCAACTTGTAAGTATTTTAATGAAAAATCCAAACTTTCTCATTTTAGATGAACCCACAAATGATTTAGATATATCTACTTTATCTATTTTGGAAGAATTTTTACTAGAGTTTTCTGGTTCTGTAGTGATAGTTTCTCACGATAGATATTTTATGGATAGAGTTGCAGAGTCTTTGCTTATTTTTGATGGAAAAGGAAATATTCAAAGTTTTGTTGGACTTTATTCGGAGTACTTAGAAAAGTCCTTACAAGAAGGGAAGAAAGAAAAAACTTCGCAAACAACAGTTCAGAAGTTCACGAAAAATAAAACTTCTTATAAAACTCAAAAACAAATTCAAGAAATAGAAAACGAAATTGAAAAACTAGAAAATCAACAAAAAGAACTCCATAAACTTTTAGAAACTAATTCTAGTGATTTTATAAAATTAAAAGAAATTTCTCATGAGTTAGAAATTATTCAAAAAAATTTGAATTTAAAATACCAAGAATGGGAAGTCCTCACCCAATTAGATGAGGACTCAAAAATAATTAGTTAGATATAGCTTTAATAGATGTTTGAGGTGGTTTAATATCATACAAGAAAGTAATAGTTGCTACATCACTTTCGTTTCCTACATTATCAATAGCTTTAGCTTGAATTTTATGTTCCCCAGAAGTTGAAAAAGAAAGTTCTTCAACATAAGGTACGAACTCTGCTGCATCATCTACTTTTACTAAAATTTTAGCAATTCCAGACTCTCCATCCTTTGCTGTAACTTTAAAAGTTGTTCCAACTCTAGCAAAGGTTTTGTCATTTACTTTTACAAAAGGTTGGGATTCCAAGATTTCTACAGTTGGTTTGCTGTTATCAACATTTACAACAAAACTTTGTTCATTACTTTGGTTTCCTGCATTATCAATAGCATAGTAAGTAATTACATGAAAACCTGATTTGGGAACATTGATAGGCCCTGTGTACTTCTGCTTTGGATCATTATCAATATAGTAAACAATCTCTTTTACACCTGCTGAAGAATCTTCTGCCTCAATTTTAAATGTATTTTTAGAGGAAGCAAAATTTGTTCCACTAGAAATAAATAAAGGTTCTACAGGTCTCAATGTAACAGTGGGAGGAGTGTTATCTACAATTATATTTAATACTTGAGCAGCTTCTCTATTTCCCACTTTATCTACTGCACGGTAAGTTATAGTTGTTGGACCTTCTTTGTTTAAGCTAATAGGACCTGTATATTTGATATAATCTCCATCATTGATTTTATATTCCACATAGTCAACTGTAGATAAATCATCTTGAGAAATCAAATCAAACGTTGAGCGAAAATTTACATATAAAGCAGATTTAGTTTCAGAAGTTGGAATGGTTGAACTTGATTCAGAAACAGAGGGAGTAGATGCAGATGGGGTAATGACTTTTTCATCAGTTTTAGTAGTAGTTGTTGTAGTTGTAGTGGTTGTAGTAGTTTCACTACGAGTAGTTGTAGGTTGTGCTTCTTTGATAGTTTCATCAATAGCTTTAGAAGCCGGGGCAATTGTTGTATTTTCTGGAATTCTGACTTTGGTTGTTTGCGCCCAAGCTATACTAATTAGCATAAGAAACAGCAAGAACATGATTTTAAAATTTACCATTGAGTTTCTCCTAAAGTTGTAATTTTAAACATTCTATGCCAAAGTCATTCTAGTTTGTGTAAATGTCAAGGATTCAGATTGAACATAAAAGTTTTTTTAGCTTTTATAAATTTTATTTGAACGATTTAGAACCAAAAAAGCATTCATTTCCTCATAATATGAGTGCATACTATTTTCTAACGGAAAAGATTTTATTTGCGCAGGAATTTTTGAATAATTCCTTATGTTTTTTTTTGGCGACTGCGGCACAATTTTACTGATAAATTTATCTAAAAGAGAAATATTTGCAAAAAACTTGACAATTATAACTGACAAAATATTTTAAATATATTACAAAATATTTATATTTGCGCTAAATTTATGTGAAATATTTGCCTATTTTTATACTTTTAAAAAAGGAGAAAATTATGTTAAATATTAAAACCTTAAAAATAAAAAAAGAAACTTCTTTACTAAAAAAACTCAAAAAAATTCTAGAAAATTATTATAATAATCTTCCATACAGAGAAAAAAATAAGAATAAAATCCAAAGCAAATTCAAGTTCTGGAAATAGAATAATCACGAATTACGAGTAAATCTCAATCATAGTTGTAAGGTCCTAAAGGATTTAAAAATTGTTGAAAAAAATTTGATTATTTTTTGATAGTTAAATTTTTTTATTACTTTTTTTACTTAGAACTTTAGCACAATAAATATTTTTCAACATTGATAGATTGAGATGCTCGTACTATAAAAATACAAAGCTATATTAGCGAATTTTATAAATTTGTACAAAATCAACTGAATTTGCCGTACCTCCCGGCGAACCAGATAAGATTACCACTTTATCTCCCGAATTTAGTAAATTAAGTTCTTTTAGTTTTTCATTCATGTGAATGACCATGTCTTGGAACTTATCTACAATAGGAATCATAAAAGGATAAACCCCCCTGTGTAGATTCATTTTTCTGGCAGTCATAAGAAAAGGAGTAAATGCGTAAATGGGAACCTCAGGTCTAAACTGAGCGGCCACTCTTGCAGAAAATCCACTTCGTGTAAAATTTACAATTGCCTTGGCTTTAATTTGTCTTGCTATTTGTTCGGCGGCATTTCCAAGAGCAGCCCTTTCACTATCATCATTCATTTTATCTTGTCTGCGATAGTATTCTAATCTAGCAGCAATTGTCTCTGCCTCTTTAACAATCTTTGACATAATAGTTACAGACTCAACAGGATACATTCCACTAGCTGATTCAGCCGAAAGCATAACTGCATCGGTTCCATCGAGCACTGCGTTAGCAACATCACTGGCTTCAGCTCTTGTTGGACGTGGATTTTCAATCATAGATTCTAGCATCTGTGTTGCAGTAATGACAGGCTTTCCTACAAGATTCATTTTACGGATAAGTTGTTTTTGAAGAATGGGAACATGTTCGGTTTCCATCTCTACTCCCATATCTCCACGTGCAATCATGATTCCATCAGAGTTTTCGATAATATCATCAATATTAGCAATTGCCTCGGGGCGTTCAATTTTTGCAATGAGTCCAGCAAAAGTATCTTTCATAAAACTTCGTGTAATGATTAAATCCTCCGCTTTTCGAACAAAACTCAAAGCTATGTAATCCACTCCTAACGAAATAGCAAATTGTAAATCTTCAATGTCTTTTTCAGTTAAGGCTGGGGCACTCACTGCAGTACCGGGTAAATTGATTCCTTTATTGTTTTTAATTTTTCCTCCTACTATTGTTTCTAGGAGTGCTTTTTCGTTTGTTTTATCAATTACTTTCAAAACAATTTTTCCATCATCAATTAAAACTTTATGACCAATCTCTACATCTTTTACAAAGTTTGAATAAATAGTACTAATTTCTTCTCTCGTGCCAATATAATCAGGTAAAGTATTGATCCATAGTTTATCACCCGTACCAATCTCAATTTGTCCATCTTTCATTTTTCCAGTACGAATTTTAGGACCTTGTAAATCTGCCAGTATACCAATGGGTCTACCAGCACGTTGCTCACAAAATCGAATTGTATCAAAAACTTTTTTGTGTTCTGCATGTGTAGAGTGAGAGAAATTCATGCGAGCAATATCCATTCCTGCTTCAATCAATTTCATTAAAACATTTTCATCACTAGAGGCAGGTCCGATTGTACAAACAATTTTTGTTTTTTTAGATAAGTAATTTAAGTTCATAAGAGAATATTTTTTTGAGTAAAATTATTTTTTGCAAGAGATTTATTCTAGATTTTTTGATAGACTCACTTTCTCATTGTTCAATTAGAAGATTGCAATCTTTTTATTTTCTTTTTTCCTTGACTGAATTGAATTCAAGAATGAAGTGAATGTATGAAACTTTTAAAAAAAAATCTCTCTCCTGTTGCTGAACATGTTCTCTTAGTCATTCTTGATGGCGTAGGTCATACCACTCGAAAAGCAAATGAAGGAAATGCAATAGATGGGGCAAACATGCCTGTTTTAAAACAACTTTGGGCAACTAAACCCACTCTACAACTCCAAGCACATGGTACCGCTGTAGGAATGCCTAGCGATGAAGATATGGGAAACTCTGAAGTAGGCCACAATGTCTTAGGTTGTGGGAGAGTATTTGATCAAGGAGCAAAACTCGTAAACAAGTCAATAGAAACAAAAGAAATGTTCCATGGAAAAACTTGGATTGAACTTATCAACTATTGTAAATTGAACCAAGGCACTTTACACTTTATAGGACTTTTTTCTGATGGAAATGTTCATAGTCACATTGATCATCTAAAAGCAATGATTGAACAAGCTAAGGAAGAGAACATAAAAAAAATTCGAATTCATGTTTTATTAGATGGACGAGATGTTCCCGAAAAAAGTGCTTTAGAATATATAAACCCCTTTGAAGAATATTTAACTAATTTACGAACGCAAGGCTTGGATATAAAGATTGCCTCTGGTGGCGGAAGAATGACCATTACAATGGATCGATACGAAGCAGATTGGAGTATGGTCGAAAGAGGTTGGAAAATTCACGTTTTAGGAGAAGGAGAAAAGTTTAGTTCAGCAAGAGAGGCAATTGAACATTTCCGTAAACAAGATCCTTCTTTGATTGATCAATATCTTCCTGGTTTTGTAATTCATGAAAATGGAGAGCCAGTAGGAAAAATCCAAGATGGGGATTCCGTGGTATTTTATAACTTTCGAGGCGATAGAGCTATTGAAATTTCAAGAGCTTTCACAGAAAAAGATTTTAAACCTTTTCAAAGACATTTACCAAATATTTATTATGCAGGGATGATGCAGTACGATGGAGATTTAAAATTACCAGAAAAATTTTTAGTCTCTCCACCAGCAATTGATAGGACGTTAGGCGAGTACATGGCAAATACTGGAATTAAACAATATGCTATTTCTGAAACTCAAAAGTATGGTCACGTGACGTATTTTTGGAATGGCAATAGAAGTGGATATTTTGATGAAAAAACTGAAACTTATGTAGAAATCTTATCAGATATAATTCCTTTTGATCAAGCACCTAAAATGAAAGCAGGAGAAATTACAGAAGAGCTTACAAAAGCAATAGAATCTAAACAATACACTTTTCTTCGTGTAAATTACGCAAACGGCGATATGGTTGGTCACACTGGAAACTATCAAGCTACTGTAGAAGGATTAGAATTTTTAGATACTTGTATTGCAAAACTAAAAGAGGTTTGTGATAAAACAAATACAGTTATGCTTATTACTGCCGATCACGGAAACTCTGATGAAATGTACCAACTTGATAAAAAAGGCAACGTACAAATTAAAGACGGTAAACCTGTTCCCAAGACGAGTCATACTTTAAATCCAGTGAATCTTTGTTTATATGATCCTTTAAATCGATTTACATTACGTGCAGACATTTCCAAACCGGGTCTAGCCAATATTGCGGCTACAATATTAGACTTGTTAGGCTACCAAACTCCTGAAGGTTATCATACTTCTCTTTTGAAAAGATAATTTACAAGAAATTTAATTAAAAATTAAATTTAATTCTTTTAAACTTACTTCTAACAAAACCTTATTACTTGACATAAATTCCTATAGGTTTAAAAAAGAAGTATGCTAACTTATTGGATCATAGGAGCAAATACAATCATTTCTTATTTTGCTTACAAAGCCTTTTCAGAGAATGATCGCGTGGATAGATTTTTGTTTCGACCTTTTGCTATTTCTAGAGGGAAAGACTTTACAGGTGCCATTCTTTCTAATTTCTCTCATGCTAATTTTTTTCACTTTTTATTTAACATGATCACTCTGTATTATTTTGGCCCTGTAGTGGAAAAATTAGGTGGAAAAATTGCTTTTATGATCATATATATAGCTTCCGGAATCACCTCTATGTTTTTTGCTTACCATAGGCATAAAGATGACTATCGTTACAGTGCTTTGGGAGCAAGTGGTTGTATATCTGGAATTCTTTTGTCAGCTACAGTGATGTATCCCTCTATGAATGTTTACTTTTTATTTATTCCTTTTCCTATTCCTGCTCCTGCCTTTGCCATATTATTTATATTAGCTTCTTATTATTTTATGGAATCTTCAGAAAGCCATATTGCACATGACGCTCACTTAGGAGGAGCTTTAGCTGGTTTTATTTTAGGAGGATTTTTTTCTCCAAGAGGTTTTAGTGAATTTTTTAATTTTTTCTTAAGAATACTCAAATGAAACAAAAAATTTTTGTTTTTAACATTTTAATTTTTCTTTTACGTTGTGCGAGTACGGAGTATGACAATCCTTCTTTAGCAAAAGGAACTGCCGAATGGGGACCAAAAGAAATTAATGAAACAGTAAACTCTATGGTCAACTCTTTAGAAAAACATTTTCAAAATACACAAGCTAAGCCATACATTGAAATTTCAAAAATCCAAAATAAGACTACAGAACACATTGATACAAATATGATTTCAAATAAAATCTCAACGCAACTTACTAAGAAAAAAATTGTATTTGTAGATAGAAACCAAAGAGAAGACGCAATGGCCGAAATGAAAATGGGTATGCGCGGTATGATTAAAGAAAATACAATAATTAAACCTGGAGAATTTTTATCTCCAAACTATAAACTCAATGGAGAAATTATTGATAATGTGCGTTATGAAAATGGAAAAAAAATGCAATACATTACAATCACACTTAGACTTATAAGGTTGGAAACTGGTGCAGTTGAATGGCAAGAAGAAAAAGAATTTTTAAAAGTTTCAGAACAACCTAAATTTAGTTGGTAACCATGAAAGAACGTTTTTACACAACCCCAATTGATCATTTAGATTTACAAGATTACTTACCTCTCTTAGAAATAGGTTTACAAGAAGATGCTCCAGAAGGAGACATTACTTCTGAATCCATTTTTGAAAAAGATAAAAGAACCAACGCAATACTTGTATCCAAAGAAAATGGTATTCTCTGTGGCCTTGGAATTTTTGAAGCAGTAAAACACAAATTTCCAAACGATTTTGATTATCAAACTCATTTTAAAGATGGAGACTCTTTTCAAGCTAAACAAGAACTTCTAAACATTACTGGAAATTTACTTAAAATCTTGCTTGTAGAGAGAATAGTCTTAAACCTCTTACAATATTTAAGTGGAATTTCAACAACTACAAATCAAATAGTAAAACAATATCCTAACCTCTTTATTTTAGATACTCGAAAAACTCTCCCTGCTTATAGAAAGCTAGTAAAATACGCAGTCTACATGGGAGGAGGAGCAAATCATAGAATTAATTTATCTGATATGGCAATGTTGAAAGATAACCATATTGCGTTATGTGGAAATATGAAAGAAGCAGTAGAAAAAATTCGAACTAAGCATCCTACTAAAAAGATTGAACTTGAAATTGATTCTCTTACTCAAATAGAAGAGGCAATACAAGCGAATCCCGACATAATTTTACTAGATAATTTTACTTTAGAAGAAGTTAAACAAGCCGTAAAGATTCTTCGAGAAAAAGCACCAAAGGTTAGAATTGAATGCTCTGGAGGAATTACACCTGAGAAACTGAAAGCCCTTTCCGAATTGGGAGATATTGGAGTTAGTATGGGTTACTTAACTCATACAACAAGATTTTTAGATTTGAGCCTAGAAATTGAGGTTACCTAATGGGATTCCAAAAACAAGATGAAGTTACACTAGATGAATTTCTTGAAGAAGCAAATAAAAATTTAAGTCCTTCTGGTTTTGATTTTGTTTGTAGAGCTTATGAAGTAGCAGAAAAAGCACATAGAGAACAAAAAAGACTCTCTGGTCAACCTTACATTATTCATCCCATTAACGTTGCGTATATTATACTAACAGATTTAGCAGCCGATGAAAACATGATTGCGGCTGGACTGTTGCATGACGTTGTAGAAGATACAAATTACACTAGAGAAGATATGATTCGTGATTTTGGAGAAGATGTAACCAACTTAGTAAGTGGAGTAACTAAGGTCTCTCAAATTAAAAATCATTCCAAAGAATTTATCATGTTGGAAAATATTCGTCGTTTTGTAATTGCTTCCATAGAAGACCCTAGAGTTGTTTTGATTAAACTTGCTGACAAAACTCACAACATGAGAACTATATTTTTTCAACCAGAAGAAAAACAAAAACGAATTGCTCAAGAAGTATTTTCAGTTTATGCTCCTTTAGCTGGAAGACTAGGAGTTTATAAATTAAAAAGTGAATTAGAAGATCTAGCTTTTCAAGTATTATATCCTGAAGAATATCAAAACATAAAACAAATGGTAAGTGAAAAAAAATCGGAACGTGACGCGCGAATCCAAGAAATAAAAGAGAAAGTAGATGAATGGCTAAGAGCAGAGGGCATTGAAGCTAGAGTAGAAGGTAGAGCTAAGCACTTTTATTCTATTTATAAAAAAATTATTGAAAAAGAAAAAAAATTAGATGAAATCTTTGATTTAAGAGCAATCCGCATTATTACTCAAACTGTATCAGATTGTTATAACATAATGGGAATTATTCATCAGCATATGCATTCCCTACCTAACCGAATTAAAGATTACATTAGCACTCCCAAAAGTAATGGATATAGATCTCTACATACTACAGTTTTTGGATTTGATGGAAAACCAATTGAAATTCAAATTAGAACTGAAGAAATGAATCGAATTGCAGAACATGGGATTGCTGCTCATTGGGGCTATAAAGAAGGCAAAAAAAATTTAATAGAAAATAAAATGCTAGCTCGTTGGAGAGAGCGTTTCAAACAGCTCCAAGAGAATACAGATCCAAAGATTTTTGTAGATGATTTACAACAAGAACTCACGGATGAAGAAGTTTTTGTATTTAGTCCACGTGGAGATATGTTTGAATTTCCAAAAGGGGCTACCGTTTTAGACTTTGCTTTTCGAATTCATACTGATGTAGGTTTGCACGCAAAATCTGCAAAAGTCAATGGAAAAGTTGTTCCATTGAGAACTATTTTAAACACGGGAGATCAAATTGAAATTACTACAGATAAAAACTCTAAACCAAGTCCTTTATGGATTCGATTTTTAAAAACAAGCTCAGCAAGACAAAAAGTAAGACAATACTTTCGTAAACAGCAAGAAGAAGATTCAAAAGAAATTTCCATTATAAGTTCTTTAAGTACAAACCCTATTAGTAAAATTCATGTCCCACCTACTAACAAACCAAAAAAGAGTAAAAAGAATACTTTACAAGATCTAAAAACTACTCCTAGTATTATTGTAGGTGGAGAGAAAGATATTCTAGCCAGGATAGCAAAGTGCTGTTCGCCCCTCCCCGGAGATGATATAGTTGGATTCATTACTAAAGGAAGAGGGGTAACTGTTCATAAAAAAGATTGCGAACAAATCAAAAAAATTCCAGACACATTTAGAAGAATTTCAGTACGTTGGATGAATGCAGCTCAACCCATTCCAGTAGAAATTGAAATACGCAGTTATGATAGACCTAAAATTTACGCAGAAATCGTATCTGCTATTTCAGGAACAGATACAAACATTTTAGAAGCAGGGGCAACCACAAATTTACAAGGGATTGTTATTGCAAAATTTAAAATCCAAATTGAACACCATGATCAACTGCAAGAAATTATAGATAATATAAAATCAATTCCAAATGTAATTAGTGTTGAGAAAACAAAAATAGATTATTCCGTTTTAAGTAATAGCTAAATCAAAAACATAGTACCTAAAAATTTTATAATTCAAAACACATGTTAAAACTTTTATGAAGTGTAAAGTAGCTATCCAAGAAGTTATTCTTAGATAGCCAATAAATTTTTAATTGTTTTGTTGTCTATGAATTCTTACTGGAACACTATTCTTACCAATACTCAAATACAAGTAATAAATAGAACCAAATTGTAAAGAGATGCTAGAGTAAATTTCTGTAATTGTAGTTCCACTTCCAAATCCATCTCCTCCAATTTGAGAAAAATGAGACTCACTTGTTGGATTAGTCACATTAGTTCTATAAACCTTAATTCCAGAAGTTGCATTATCAAAACCAATGTAGAGATAGGAGCCATTTCTAGCAAGTAGTGTGATTTTTCTATTGTTCACATCTCCCATGTTGGTTTTTCCCGTGCTTCCATTTTCAGCTACTAAACTCCAGTCCCCTGCATCACAATCGGTAGCACTTCCTGTAAGAGTTGGATCACATTTCCAAAGTTGTGGAACACGATCCGAATCAGCACAGAGAGAATCATTTTTGTTAGGGGGGTTTCCACAACTACTATCAAATCCACACCCATTATTGCTATCTCCCCCTGCTAGAGTTCCATCGTCCCATAAAACTTTTGTGCAGGCATTTCGAATAAAGTAGTACTTGCCATTGAATTCAGCAAATGCTGGAATAGGTCTTTGTCCTGGGATTAGGTCTTTATTATCCTCAAGTCCTATTGAGAAGAATTTACGATAATTCACTGAAGTTGGAGTTATATCTACCCAATCGGAACATGTAATTGCACTTCCCGATTTCGTACACTTTCCGGGGTTATTATTTGTTGAACGAACAATCCCTCCTGTTTGTTCACAAATGCCCGGATTATAAGTATCATGCTCTTTACACGTAGGAGCAGTTGTTTTGTAAGAAATAGAACCCGAGTTTGCAAAGTAAAGTTTTCCTCCAAAATCTCCAAATACCCCTCCAAGAATGTCTGGTTGGGCTTGTTTCGTGATTCCTGTTGCCGAGTCCACCTGCCAAGAGTCGTTGGCTAAACGTCCTACTCCCGACATATATCTCATGTTCATGTAATCTCCCTGCCCTATACTACAATTTATATCAGAATTGAGTGAGCTCAGTTTTACAATAAAGGGACGATTTGTTCCATCTCCCGGCACAGACCAGTAAATGTTTCCATTGAAAATGTGAATGGACTCGGTTACCATATTCTGTGTAACGCTACTTCCATTGCCTGCAGGACAAGTTCCAGAATCGTAGTTATGAAACACTTGGTTTGCATCAATGTAGTTGAAGTTTAGTATGGAGTCTAAATCAGAAGTATAGTATAAATAGTCATTATTTCCAGCCGTTCTAGCTCCCGTAAGAAATAAGTATTCCGTACCTCCAAAAGTTCCCACAGCAAAAAGTCCGCGTCCATCTTGATTATCAGGTCCGCAGCCTGTGGGACCATTATTGTTTAGGGTACATCCTGTAAAGCCTATGCTTGCAAAAGGAGCACTAGCAGTACTAGTGGAAACTCTGGTTCCTGTTCCAGAACCCGAGAATGTATCTTTTGGAAGTTCGAAAGTCAAATTTTCTGGAAAACTTCCATCGGGATTGAATCGAGTTGCCCCATTTCCAAACTTGTTTGGTCCTATGTAGACTTTACCAGCGTAAGAATTCAAATAACCAAAAGCCGTACCATCTCCAAAAGGATCACTTATTACAGGTCCATCTACGAAATTATGAGGAATTGTTCCACAACCTGCAAAGCTTCCCCTGTCTTTAGGACTTGCTTGCAAGTTTTCAGAACTAGTAGAATTTTTTATTACAAACCCACCAGGTTCATCGAATCCATCTCCATTTGTTCCATTTGCGGCGATTAAATTGTAAATTGAGCCTGATTGATAGAGAGAGTGAGTTATGCAGACCCTTGAAGTATTTGCAGGGAGTCCTCCACAAACTGTGCCATCTAAAATCTGAGCACTTATGATATCTCCTATCTCTACACCACTCACTATTCCTTTAATGGAATAACGTTTATTACATTCTGTGATTGTATTGCATTCTGCTGAGTTGGCTGCATTCATGCCACTTTTTACAGGCTTAGAGAAAGTAACTACAATTTGTGTTAGTGAATTGCACGTAACGTTCGCAATTTTAATTACTTCTTGTCCGACAAAGTTTGCAGTATTTGGACACCCTACGGTATAAGAGGGATAAGTTTTATGATGAATCCCTACTCTATTCACTAAGACAGCATAACTTGTCCCATTTGTTTGGGCAGAAGTAGTTAAATCGTAAGTATAATCATCAACTTTTGCTACAGAAGAAATACTTAAAGAAGAAGTTGAACTAGTAAAGTTTGAATTTGCAGAACAAGTGCCCGTTACACTGGAAGAAAGTGCTATCTTATAGTTCCCTGTTGTTGTAGCTTCAGTGTTATTCACGGGTTCACTAAAAATAACTCTCACAGTAGTAGAATTTACAGAACTAGCAGAAACTACCAAAGGGTCACTCACATTGAAACTACCTGAAATTGGATTTACAGAAGGAATATTGATACTTACGTTTCCAGCACTATCCTGAATTGTTCCTAGTATATTGATATAATCCCCTATATTAATTGAATGAGTTCCATCTCCGAGAAACATAATAACAAGTTCATCTCCGGCAGTATTCCAAGTAGCAGATTGGATATTACCCCATGAATGAGAAGGAGTGGTAGAAAAAATAGAACTTATGTTGGAAGTGTTAATAGTTGGTTTATTAGTAGGTTCAGAGAAAGTGATTGTAAGAGTATCGTCACTATCTATTCCCAGAGTTCCTGTATGTCCTTCATCAAAGACTGCACTAATAATCACAGGGGGAGCCTTATCTGTAATAGAAATACCTGCAATTGTTTGCAATTCTAAACTGTTTCCAAGCCATTTTCCAGCTGCTTGGGTAAAAGAGAGAGTGGAAGGTGCAGTACCACTTACTGTAAAGTTATTCGTAAAAACTGTGACTATGTTATCATTTGAAACGGCTGGATCATTATTTGGAGAAGCTATACTTCCAGTTCCCCCACTCACAGTATCTACTTTTGTTAAAGCAGTTCCCCCATAAGTAAATTGAGAGGCATCACTATCTCCAAAACTAGAATCCTGCATGTTTATATTGAAGGTAAGTTTGATTTGGTCAATCTTCCCGTTTTTATCTACATCGTAAATTTCTGCACTCGTGATAATGGGCCCTTGTATGACAGTAACCGTTTTAGCCGTTGTATTTGCCGAGTTATCTGCACTATCATAGACGTTAGACGTCAGAGCAATTGTATCTAGATTATTGTCACCTGACGTAAAGATTGTATTCCCTATTACAGTTGCTGTTTTATCAATACCACAAGTATCCCCGCCCATGCCTGTAAGAGAACTGACTCCACTTCCACTTACATTGGAGTAGGTAAATTGGGTCACAATTAATTCTCCACCACTTCCACAAGCAGGCATACCCGATCCACCCCAAACAGGTTCGGAAAATGTGATTGCTAGTGTACTACTAATTG
>CALDSP010000095.1 GCA_937924465.1 uncultured Leptospiraceae bacterium | reverse complement strand
TTTTTTATATTCTTACACCTCTTTGGAGTTATTTAGCAACGTCCAGTTATTTAAATATTCCCTTATCTGATTTTTCGCGTCTTTTTAAGACATTCTCCAGTTTTAGTTTATTTTTAAATTTAGTTGGTTTTGTTTTAGGTTTGGGAATTTTAGGAGTGAAGCGTTGGGGCTATTTTTTATTTTTAGCCTTTAACTTAGTTCTAATTTCACATGGTTTATATTTTTTGTTTACAAAAGGTTTTGAGGAAACTTTTGTATTGAATCTCATATATACTTTAATTCCTTTTTTGATAATTCTATATTTTTTAAACAAAGAAATTTCTACTCCTTATTTAACTCTTCTCCCCAGAGGTTTTCGTAAAAAGTGGAGAACAGAAATTCCAATTGGAGGTTACATAACCTTAAATGGAGGAACAGAACTTAGATTAGTCACAATGGATATTAGTCCAAGTGGCTGTTTGGCTAGAATAGATGGAAGTGTACCTGAAGATTCGGTTGGAACTATTCAACTTGACTTGGATGGTTTGAACTGGACCTGTGAATGTAAGTGGGTTCGCCAAGATGACGAAAGTCATGGGTTTAAGTTTTTAATTTCTTCTCACTCTTCTGAGTACAAAATTTTAGACAAATTCTTAAATACAAAACTTATGCCTCGGTTTACTACCATGAGGGGAGTAAGCATAGAATACGCTTCTAAGCAATTTGAGGCAGAGATTGAAAATATTTCTGAAAAAGGATTTTATGTTGCCACCAAAGAAAAAATACCTCAAGGAGAACATTTTAGTTTTAAAATGAAACTAAAAGGATTTTTATTCAATGGAATTGCTAAAGTGAGTTGGGAAAATCCAGATGGAAGGTTTGATAAATCTCCAGGGTTTGGAGCTTCTTTTGTTAGTATTTCTCCAAGTTTTATTTACTCTATAATTCTTTTTATATACGAATTGATAAGTAATTATTCTAGACGCGAAAGATGATTTATAAAAATAAGTACAAACTAAGATGTAATATGGTAAACTATTATTTATATAACTCCAGTTCTTTACTGATATGGTAATCACGTAACGTAGAAAAAAAATACATTACATCTTGCATAGCGAAAAATTCTGGAGCTGTATCAATAAACTGGAGCTGTAATCTTTCAAATTTGTATACTATTTCTGCATAAACTCCTTGAAATAAATAAATTCTATGAAAATCATCATTTACACTCGCAATTACTACATTATGGGAAGATAAATAACCCGGAATTAGTCTAATAGAAGGATCTTGGAGTAAATACTTATTTCTTATATAAACACATTTTCGTTTTATTTCAGGAAGTTCGTCTCTGTGAATCCTTCTTTTAAATGCTAAAATCTTAGTTCCTTCTCCCACTTTACTTTTTAATTTTTCAGATGGTTCTACTGTCCATTTTGGCATTGGTTTACTTTCTAAGTAAATTTTAGAAAATTCCTTTTGAAGCTTGGTTTTAATTTTATAAAAAATTTCTAAATTATTAAAAGAGGCAATTAAAAAAAAAGTAACTCCTCTAGGTCGTTTTATAATTTCCCTAGTCCAAAAAAGAGTGGTATCCAACTTACCCTCCAAATTGGGAAATAATTTTTGGAATTTCTTCTAAGTGAACCACTTGGTCTACCGCATTTCGTTTGATTGCTTCCTTGGGCATACCAAATACTACACAAGACTCTTCATTTTGTGCATAGGTGTATATTCCGGCATCATGCATTTCGCGCATTCCATCTGCTCCATCATCTCCCATACCGGTCATAATAATTCCAATTGCATTTTTTCCAGCATTTTTAGCTACAGAACGAAACAAGACATTCACAGAAGGTTTATGACGATTTACTAAAGGTCCATCTATAACTTCTGCATAATACTGAGCTCCACTTTTTTTTAACGTTAGGTGAAAATTACCCGGTGCAATTAAAGCTCTTCCTTTTGTGACTCGATCCATATTCTCCGCCTCTTTTACTTCGATTTTACAAACTTTATTGAGTCTTTCGGCAAAGGCTTTTGTAAATTTCTCTGGCATGTGTTGCACTATCAAAATTCCGGGGCAATTTACATCTAACCTTTCTAGGATATATTCTAATGCTATAGTTCCTCCTGTAGAAGTTCCAATAGCAACAATTTTGTCAGTGGTAGCAAAGTTTTGAATTGATTTAGAAATAGTAGGTTTTGAATGTTCAGCTTGAAGAGAACTAAACTTTGAATAAGTCTTTAAATTGACTTTAGAAACCTCACGAATGATTTTTTGAAATTCCATTGCAGACTCATTTAAAAAGTCTTTAATGCCAATTTGAGGTTTTGCTATAATTTCAGAGGCACCTAGACTAAGAGCTTGGAGATAAGTTTCAGAATCTTTAGGAGTTAAAGTAGAGCAAATGACTACTGGAGTAGGTCGTTCTTCCATAATTTTTTTTAAAAAACTTAACCCATCCATGCGAGGCATTTCAATATCTAAAACAATTACATCGGGCCAGCTACCTTTTTTTATTTTTTCTAAAGCAAAGATTGGATCCGGTGCTGTGAACAAAACATTCATTTGAGGATCAGCCTGTATAATCTGTGAAATGACTTGTCGAACTAAGGCAGAGTCGTCAATAATAGCAACCTGTATTTTACTCATTTTCTTTTGCCCATTGGCTTTTTAGCCAAACGTTCCCACTCCATATATCAAAATGAATTTGGCGAGATTTTGTGCCACCCAAATTTTCTGAAGTTACTTTTAAATTATATGCCTTGATCAGTTTTCTTACGACTTCAATATTTTTTTCACCAATACTAGGGCGGGAAGTGAATTCTTTATCGTACTTTTCAGCGGCAAACATACTAGCTCCACCAAAAATTTTTACTATGTAATCGGTAGGTTTTGTTTTGTTTTTTTTCATTTCATTTAAAAACATTTCCCATGCTTCATCGGCGTATTTTCCCTGTAGCTTTTCTCCGGGAAGTAATTTTCGCCCACGAGAGGGAAGCATAAAATGGCACATACCTCCTTCTTTCAAAACTGGATGCCACATGCAAATTGCAATACAAGAACCTAAAATGGTTCGAATACGCGTGTTTTGATCTCCCCAATAAAAATCACCCGGTTGGAGGAATATTTCTAAAATGTTTTCTGGAGCTAACATTTTTTACATATTTTGTGTTGCTCCAATTTCTACAGCAGAAAGCTCTTCTAAAGATAGGATAGCATTCACATCTAAAATAATCACAAATCGATTTGAAAACTTTCCAATTTTTTTCACAAACTCATTTCTAAATTTTAATCCAAAATCAGGAGTATTTTCCATTTCTTCTTCTGAAAGTTCAATTACTTCATTTACTTTTTCTATGAGAAGTCCAATAGAAATTTTTTCTTTTTCCTTTTCTACTTCTACATGAAGGATACAAGCTCGTTTTGTTACAATTGTTTTTTCCCTACCTAAACGAAGATTCAAATCTACTACAGGAAGTACATTGCCACGTAAATTAATGACTCCAAGTACAGACTTAGGCATCATTGGAATGTAAGTTGGATGAGAGTAACCAATAATTTCTTTTACAACTTGTATTGGTAAAGCAAAGTCTTCTTCACCACATGAAAAGATTAAAAATTGAGAATCCAAAGTATTCACTATTCTATCCTAAAACTTTGTGTAATCTCTTGTTTGCTGTTTTTCTTCAGCTTTCAAAGGAATTTCAACATTGGAAAATTGAAAAAAATGAATCAAATCTTTTAAGCTTTCAGCTTGTCGAGAGAGTTCCTCTGCAGTAGATGCAAGTTCTTCAGAGGCAGCCGCATTTTGTTGTGTTACAGTATCTAGTTGAGACATGGCTCTTGCCACTTGCTCTACTCCAGATGATTGTTCTGCAGAAGAAGCTGTAATTTCCTGAACTAAGTCTGCAGTTCGATTGATGGATATAACAAGTTCAGAAATTAATTTTCCAGAACGTTCTGCTACCGTAACACTTGTTGTAGCTAACTCACTAATTTGATTTGCTGCAATTTGACTTCTTTCTGCTAGTTTTCGAACCTCACTTGCAACTACAGCAAAGCCTCTTCCGTGATCTCCGGCTCTTGCGGCTTCTATTGCTGCGTTGAGTGCAAGTAAATTTGTTTGATAAGCAATGTCTTCAATGATACTAATTTTTTCTGCAATTGTTTTCATAGCTTTGACAGTTTCAGTAACCGTTTCTCCACCTAGCTTTGCATCATTTGAAGATTTAGTTGCTATTTTGTTTGTTTCTTTTGAATTTTCGGCATTTTGTGAAATACTTGCATTCATTTCTTCTAAAGAAGCACTAATTTCTTCTACACTTGCTGCTTGTTCGCTTGCTGCTTGACTTAAATTTTGAGAAGTTGAATTTACTTGTTGTGCGGCTTCGGAAACCTGTTCAATGCTTCGTTTTACTTGAATCATGATTTCGGAAAGTTTCTGAATCGTTGAATTAGTGTATTCTTTTAAATCTCCAAAAAGACCAGAATAATTTTTTTCTATTTTTTTATTAAGGTTTCCTTTCATGACTTGTTCTAGTACTTGCGCAACGTCCTGAATTCCACTCAACGTAATATTTAATAATTGATTTATGTTTTCAGAAAGTGATAAAAAGAAACCTTCCTTATTGTTTAGATTGATTTTTGTAGAAAAATCTCCACTAATTGCTCTTTGTAAAATTTCATCGATTTCCTTTTGTACATTTACCTCATTTGTAATATCTTTCCATTCTACTACACTCCCTAGTCTTTGCCCATCTTTGGAAATAATTGGGTTTGCTGTTAATTCAAAATGTCTAGAACCAATTTGAATCTTTGCCTTGTGTTCTTTTTGAAAATTAGCTAAAATTTCTGCTTGGTGCCTAGGGTTTTTATGAAACTCATCTATAGAACGTCCAACCAGATTATAAACATCGAAGCCCGGAAATTGTTTTCGAATTTCTTCCATTCCTTGTAAAAACATTTGTTGAACTGCTTTATTTACATAAATAATTTCTCGATTGTTATTTGCAATGAGTACGTTTGTTGAAACATTATCTAAAGCGGACCTAATCCGTATATTGTAGAAAGCCTGTTCTGTTTTATAAAATTGTTCAGAAAGTATATTTTGAATAATTCTGAATAATTCTATGGTTTCCTTAGCAAATTCAATTTGTTTATCATAAAAAAAGTCAACAGTGCCTATTGGTTTTCCTTCAACCAAAATGGGGAAAGCAAGTCCAGAGATAATTCCCGATTTTCTTGCAATTGGAGCGCGCACACAGTCTGTCATTTCTCCTAAGTTTTGCACTGTAAAAATATCTTTAGAAGCAAGAGCTCTCCCATTTAAACCTACACCTTCTGCAAAAGTCGAAGTTTCTGAAATTTTTTTGAATTCATAGCTTACTTCTCCCGAGTCAAATTCAAACTTTAATTTTTTGTCTTTAGGGTCATATTTCCAAAACGAACCATAAACAAATCCAAATTTTTCTCGAATTTGTTCTAATGCTATCTTACAAAACTCTTCTGTAGTTTTGGCATTATTTAAAACAGAAAATAAAGAGCTAAGGATAGTAGAAATCTTTTTTACTTCATTCAAATTTTGAATTTGAAAATAAAGATTTTTTTGTTCTCTCAAATATAAGAAAACTATAGCCACAGAAAGCAAAAGAAAAATAATACCTCCAATCAAAATAAAAAGGTTGTATAGAAAAGAAGAAGAGTAAGAAATTTCTTGTTTAGAAAACTTTTTTTCAAGATAAGATTCCACTTGTGATATTTCTTCTCTTAATTTTTTATAAGAAACAAATCCATCTTCAAATCTTTTTTCAATAAGTAATCTTGTTGTTGTTTCTATGCTTTCGTCTATTTTTTTAATTAGAGGGTCTAGTTCTAAATCTTGAGAAACTTCTTTTAAGTTCGTTTTTAATTCTTGCCAATTTTTATTTATGGTTTGAGTCTGCAAAATAATACGGAAAAAATCTCTCTCCAAAATGATTTCTAAAATATCTTTTTCTATGTTGAGTAAATTTTGAAGTATTTTATCTTTTTTTAGAAATTGATTGAAAGTCTGTTCTAATTTCCAAACCTCTTGTTTTGCCGTTTCTTTTTGACTTTGCAGGATCAATAAGACCAAACTGCCTACTAAGATTTGTAAAAAAATAATTCCAATCAATAAATTTTTTTTCATACTGAATTCCTCACATAATTAAAACTTTCTCTTTGAATAGCAATTTGAAATAAATGATTTAAATCTAAAACCAAGGCAATTTCTCCGGTTCCT
>CALDSP010000094.1 GCA_937924465.1 uncultured Leptospiraceae bacterium | reverse complement strand
AAGTTTTTTTGAAATTTTTTTATAATGTCTTGACATACTCTCGCAACTTGGAGCCTACTTTTGATTTGTTTCATAAATAAAATAAATTCATCTCCTTGAATACGAAATAAGAGCATTTCTTTAGGTAAGTTTTCTAAGAGTCTAATTGAAATACTCTTTAAAATTTCATCTCCAACATGATGACCTAAAGAATCATTAAAAATTTTAAAATTGACTAAATCAATATAAATTATAGCAAACGGTTCATTTGTTGTTTGTATAAAATCAGAAATTATTTTGTTCATAGAACTTTTGTTCATGAGTCCTGTTAGAGGATCATAATAGGCTAAGAACTCTAAGGTAGCTTCGGCTACTTTTCGACCAGAAAACTCTTCTTTTAAAGAATTATTCAAATTTTGAATTTCCGATTTAGAAACCTCCAGTTGACTTCTTAAAAAAGTTTCTTCTGTAACATCTCTTGCAAACAAAATGAATCCTCTATCTTCAATAAACTGAATTGAGCAAATAGTAATTTCTAAATTTTTACTTAGATTATTCCTTTTGTAAGTGTAAGAAATGGGCTTGTTTAGATTTTCAAAATGAAAGGGAAATTTAGAAAAGAAATCTTCTAAGATTGGTTTTAAAACATCTTTTGGATTTTCTAATTGAATTGCATTTAATTCAAAAATTTTTAAAGAGGAGAGATTGACAAACAAGACTTCTAAGTTTTGATTTAAAAAAATAATTCCATCTTTGACGTTTGCAATAATTGTTTTAATTTGATTTTCTGTAACTGTACGGTATTTTTGAATCAGTTCTTGAAACTCTTCTTGGTGAGCATAAAAGGATTCTTTTTGTAATTTGAGTTCTCTTTCTAATTTTTCATAGTAATCATTGACTAGCTTTAAAAAAGTTTTTAAATCAAACTTTCCATCTTTTTGAACACTTTTAATTTGTATTTCTAAAGTTTTATTCATATTGGAAAAAAATCACTTGATTTTTAAAAATAAAAAAGATTTTTTATTCATGAAAATTCTATTTAAAATAAAAACTATGTCAAGTTCTTAATGATCGTTCCCTCATAAGAAACTTGCGTTGGAAAAATTTTATAATGAATACTTGGATTTTTTGCAATTTTTTGTGTGAGTTGGCTTACAAAATTTTCTTGTTTCTTTTGTGGAAAAAAAATTAAAAGAGAAGGACCACTTCCAGAAAGAGTGAAACAACCTCCTAATTGAAGAATCTGTTTTCCTACATATTCTAAAAAAGGAAGTTGGCGGATTCTATAAGGAGTGTGAATTTTATCTTCTACAGCAAGGTATAAGTCTTCAAATTTACCAGAACTCAAAAACTCCATCCAAGTTAAAACTCTAGTTAAATTAAAGATTATGTCCGCAGAGTGGTAGTATTGAGGAAGTTTTTTACGAGAGTCGTTGGTTTCTGTTTCTAGCTCCGGAATAAATAAGAAAGTTTGTACAGTTTCAGGAAAAGAATGCTGAAAATATACAAGCCTTTCTTTTTCAAAAAAAGAAAATACAAATCCTCCTAAATAAGCAGGGGTAGTGTTGTCTGGGTGACCTTCTAAAAGAGCTAGTTCATAAAGTAAAGTTGTTAAGTTGGGAATTGGATAGTTGGAATAAAAATTTTCATGCAAATAGTAAGCGGCTTTGAAACCTGAAACCAAAGCACTTGCACTAGAACCTAGTCCTCCTTTTATAGGAAGTTCTAATTTCATTTGGACATTAAATGGAATGGGTTTTATTTTAGGAAGAAATTTTTTAAAATAGTGTAAGTATGCATTTTTAATAAGATTTTCATTTGTTGTAAAAATAGGAGTTCCATCCAATAAGGAAAGAGAGTAATTTTTTTCTTCACTAATTTCAAAATAAAATTCATTGTATACGTTGAGTGCTAATCCAAAAATATCAAAACCCGGACCTAAATTTGCGGAAGTTCCTGGGACTTTGATGTAGAGTTTAAGTTTTTTATCCATTCCAATAATTTTTCCTTTGCTTTTTGTATAAGTTTTGGGAGTTCTTGTTTTTCTTGTTCATTAAAATTACTTAAAACATAATCTGCTATTTCAATATCTTTATTTTCTGGTCTACCAATTCCAAATCTAAGTCTATAAAAATCATTTGATGAAATTTTTTGAATAATATCTTTTAGTCCATTGTGTCCTGCATGTCCTCCTCCCAACTTAAGTTTCATTTTTCCAAAAGGAAAATCAATTTCGTCGTGAACAACTAAAATGTTTTTTACGGCGATTTTATATAGTTGAAGAATTTCTAAAACAGCATTTCCTGATAAGTTCATATACTCCATTGGCTTTAAGAAATGTAAGGTTAAGTTTTCAATTTTTATTTTTTGATAAAAATATTTTTTCTCTTCTTTCCATGATAAATTATAATCTTTTAGAAGCTCATCTAAGACTATAAAACCTATGTTGTGTCTTGTGTTTGTATATTTTTTTCCGGGGTTTCCTAAACCTACAAGAAGAAAGTGTTCTAAATTCATTTTAATAAAATTATATTGAGCATTTTTTCTGTAGCTTTAATGGAGGCAACAAGTTGGTCTGGATCTAGTCCTATTGTTCTAAACGTGTCTTCTTCTCCATTGTCTGGATTTATGTCCCAAGTGATAATAGTTTCTACTAAAGCAGAGGATTTTCCACCTGGTGGGATTCTAACTTCATAATCTACTAGGATTGGCAAGGTAAGATTGATAGCTTTCGCAATTTTTGAGAGTGCATCCATAAAAGCATCATAGCCCCCATCTCCTGTTCCAGTGGCTTTATAGTTTTTTCCTTCATAAAGTACATTTAAACTTGCACAAGGAGGCACGCCCATTCCAGTAGTAATGGAATAATATTGGATTTGAATAGCATTCTCTACATTTTTCCCAGAGAGATCAGCAATCAAATAAGGCAGGTCTTCTTTTGTAATTTGTAAGCCTGCATCTCCCATTTCTATGACTTTCTCTAAAAGTTTTTTTTCAAGCTCTGGGCTAAGTTCCATCCCAAGTTCTTTTAGGTTTTCAGAAATACTAGCCTTTCCAGCTAGTTTGCCTAAGGCGTAATGTCTTTTGCGTCCAAATCGTTCAGGTAAAATAGGGTTAGCATAAAGTTTAGCTTTTTTATCTCCATCGGCATGAACTCCAGCGGTTTGAGTAAATACATCTGCTCCAACAATGGGGCGATTTTCAGAAATTCTTTTTCCACTAAATACTTCTACTAAACGACTAATAGAAGTAATCTCGCGCTCAACGACTTGAGTTTTAAAATTTGTTTTATCGTGAAGTGCAGTAACAACAGCTTCTAATGGAGAGTTTCCAGCTCTTTCGCCTAATCCATTTACAGAAACATGAAGTCCTTTGACTCCAGCCTCTACTGCGAAAAGACAATTTGCAACAGAAAGATCATAATCATTATGTCCGTGAAATTCAAAGTGAACGTTTGGAAAATTTTTTACCATTTGCTCAACGTTTTCAAAAGTTTCCTTAGGAGAAAGAACTCCCAAAGTATCTGCAAGAAAAATTTTATTTGGCTCTAATTTTAAGATTCCATATACAAGTTCAAAAACATAATCCGGAGAATTTCGAATTCCATTCGACCAATCTTCTAAGTAAACATTCACTGTAATGTTGTGTTTTTTTGCATGCATAAAAACTTCTTCAATATCTTTTAAATGTTCAGAAAGAGTTTTTTTGAGTTGGTGCGTTAGGTGATGAAGAGAGCCTTTAGTTAAAAGGTTAATAGTAAGTACTCCTGCTTCTTTTGCCCAATCTACACTATAAGTTTTATCTACAAATCCTAAAATTTCAATTTTATCTAATAAAGAATTTTTTTTTGCATATTCTGTGATTGCTTTGACTGTTTCTAGTTCGCCTTTGGAAACTCTAGCCGATGCAATTTCTACTCTATCTACATGTAATTTTTCTAATAAATTTTTTGCAATATTGAGTTTTTCATCTTTCGTAAAAGAGACTCCGCGAGTCTGCTCTCCATCTCTTAAAGTAACATCTAAAATTTGAATATAATTTTGATTCATTTTGATTCTTTCCGTAGTTTTTTGATTTCTTGTTTTGGAGGAGATAAAATTTCAATTTTGGTGCATCCGGGATTATAAGGAAGAAATTCACTTTCAAACAATCGTAAAAAAGAG
>CALDSP010000093.1 GCA_937924465.1 uncultured Leptospiraceae bacterium | reverse complement strand
ACAACATTTTTCAATAAATATTTTTTTATCAATTGCTTATGCTTCAAGCATTGGAGGAATTTCTACCCTCATTGGTACTGCTCCCAATATTTTTATGGCTAGTTTTTTAAGAGAAAATTTAAACATACAAATTCAGTTTTTAGATTGGTTTCAGTTGGGGTTTCCTTTTTTTATTGTATCGATTTTAGTTGTTCCTTATTTTCTTTTAAAAACTTTTCCTATTCAAGAAAAGGAAGAAAAATTAGAAAAAGTTTATTTCTTAAATCAACTAAAAAACATGGGAGCTTTTTCTAAACAAGAAATCTCGGTCACTCTTGTTTTTTTATGTATGGTTTTTGCTTGGCTAACTCAACCAATTTTAGTTAATTTTTTTCCACTTCTTTCAGATTCAGTAATTGGAATTGCAGGTGGTATAACTTTATTTTTATTTCCTACAAATTTACAAAACTTAGAATTTCTTTTAGATTGGGAAGATATAAAAAAACTTCCTTGGGATGCAATGCTTCTTTTTGGTGGAAGTTTAAGTTTAGCTTCTCAAATTGAAAGTAGTAAATTGAGTGAATGGATTGGAAATTCTTTGAGTTTTCTTGGAAACTTTCCTGCACCATTGCTCATGTTATTTGTTATAGTATTTATTATGTCATTGACACAATTTACAAGCAATGTAGCAACTACAGCAGCATTTTTACCTGTAGTTGCCTCTTTTTCTAAAATTCAAAATTTAAATTCAATTTATTTAATTGTTCCAGCTACTATTTCTGCAAGTTGTGCCTTCATTCTACCTGTAGCTACTCCCCCAAACACAATTGTCTATGCAACTGGAAAAGTTCCTATTGAAGCAATGATACAAATAGGTTTGAGACTTAGTTTGATCTATATTATTTTAATTTTTATATTTTGTATAATTTTGCTTTAGGTTTTAATTTTGAATTGTCTTTGACTAAAATAGAAACCAAAAAAATAAAAGTAATGTGATCACTAATATGGCAAAAATAATTTTTGAGCGTGGTGAATTAAATAATTATTCAAAAGTTTCTCTTCCCGGTTTGCTTTATTTGGAAGATGGAAGTTATCAATTAGACCTTCATGAGTTGCAGCATCTTCAACAAAGAGCCAAAAACCTAAACTTATTGATTGATTCTGCCCGTTCTATTATGGCAGAAATAGGGTTAGATGTTCTTTTAGATTTAATCATTAAAACAGTAAAGAATGTAATGGAGGCAGATAGAGCGACTCTCTTTTTAATTGATAAAGAGAAAAATGAACTTCGTTCAAGAATTGCGATTGGCAGTAAGCAAGAAATCCGCATTCCTATAGGAGTGGGGATTGCTGGTTATGTAGCCAGTACTCGTGAAACTGTAAATATTACTAATGCTTACAATGACTCTCGGTTTAATCCAGAAAATGATAAACGCACAGGTTATAAAACAAAATCTATTTTATGTATGCCTGTTTACAATTCGTTGGGTGACATTTTAGGAGTAATTCAGGTTTTAAATAAACTAACAGTCGAACATTTTACAGAAGAAGATGAACATTTACTTGGAGCTTACGCGTCTCTTGCTGGGATTTCTTTAGCAAACGCTCAAGCATATGATGAATTACAAAAAGAAAGAGATTTACTTGAAATTCGGGTTCAAGAAAGGACTAAGGATTTAGAAGAGGCTAGAAAAAAGTCAGATGAACTTTTACTAAACATTTTACCAAATGAGATTGCAGAAGAATTAAAATCCAAAGGTTTAGTTACTCCAACGAAATATGAATTGGTCACTGTACTTTTTACTGATTTTAAAGGATTTACTTTAGCGGCAGAAAAAATGTCTCCAGAGAATATTGTTTCGGAGCTTGACAATTGTTTTCGATATTTCGATCAAGTTACAATGAATTTCAATCTTGAAAAAATTAAAACAATTGGAGATGCTTTTATGTGTGCGGGAGGTGTTCCAAAAGCGAACGTCACTAACCCTGTAGATGCAGTTCTTGCCGCCCTTTCTATTCGAGAGTTTATGAGAGAACTTGCAGTTCAAAAAACAAAAGAAGATAAACCTTTTTGGGAAATTCGTATTGGACTTCATTCTGGACCTTTAGTAGCTGGAGTAGTTGGAAAGAAAAAATTTGCTTATGACGTATGGGGAGATACCGTAAACACAGCAAGTAGAATGGAATCCTCTGGAGAGGCTGGAAAAATCAATATTTCGCAAATGACATATGAGTTGATTAAGGATTTTTTTGAATGTGAATACAGAGGCAAGATTCCAGCTAAAAATAAAGGAACTATAGATATGTACTTCGTACATGGAATAAAAAAAACTCTTTCTAAAAATAAAAATAGTTTAACTCCAAACAAAAAATTTATTACACTTTACGAAAAGATTTTTCAGTCTTCTTTTCCAAATACATTTTTATTGTAAATATTTTTTAAATATTCCTGTATAATAGGTTCAAACTTGGCAATAATTTGTTTATAAACTTTCAATTTAAAAGGAGCAACGCTTTTTAATACTTCTTGAATTTCAATAAATTTTACTTTTGCAAACTCTCTTTCGTGAACATCAAGTATGCAGTTTGCGGCAGGATTATCCCAGTAAAACAAAAACCATTTTTGAGTTTGTCCTTTGTATTTTTTAGCTTTGGGGATATCTAAGTTTGAAGGGAAATCATAGTTTAACCAATCAGGGTATTCATAAACAAATTCTGGGTTTTGAATTCCAACTTCTTCATAAATTTCCCTTTTAGCAGCTGTTAGTAAATCTTCTCCTTCGTCAATTCCTCCTTGAGGGAATTGCCATGAGCCTTTTATGTTTATTCTTTCTCCTACTAATACTTCTCCTTTTGAATTAAATATTACAATTCCAACATTCTTTCGATAAGGTTTACTCATGAAACTCTCTCCTTGAAAGATAAACAAATAAAAAACCCCAAACTAAAAGAATCCATAAAATAATCTGATAAATAGAATATTCTCCTAAGTAATGCACCTGTGAGATGGAACTTTCAAATAAAGAAGAAGAATAAAAAGTTAAGGTTCCAAATTGAGGAGTAATCCAATAAAAAATTTTTGAATAAATATAAAAATTTCCTATATTTGAAATAATTTTATCTATGTTACTTTCATAATGAAAAGAATCTATTATAAAACTAAAAAAAAGAACAAAAGAACTTATAATTAAACTACTGGTTTTATTCATTAGGAGAGCAAAAGCTAAAACTATACTAACTAGCAAAATATACCCCAAGATCATTGGAAGAAAAGACTGCCATAGAGTAATAAAAAAATAATTGTAACGAATATAATTTGATACAGAATAAATTCCAAAGCATAAAAAAGAATTTGCAAAGATAATAAATAAAATTCCTAATGTTTTTCCTAAGTAGTAAATAATTTTTGGAACGGGCTTAGTAAGGAATAAAATATAAGTTTTGTTTTCTAGTTCTTCAGAAATAAGGGAGGAGGTAATTTGTAAAGATATCCCAATATTCCAAAGTCCAACTAAATAAAAAAAGAAAAATGCTCCAAATCTAGATAAATTTTTTGACTCTCCATTGATATTCACTTGAGCTTCGCAAGTTAAGTTTAGTAATAATAAAAATGCTGTAGTTACAATAATAATTAAAATAAACTT
>CALDSP010000092.1 GCA_937924465.1 uncultured Leptospiraceae bacterium | reverse complement strand
GTTGAGAGGAGAAGTGATGAGAGCCTTAGAGAAGAAGAATCCTTCCATCAAGAAAGCTATAAATGAATTAAAAAACATTTCTCGTTCTCCTAAAAGTAGAGAGTTGTATGAAGCCCGTCTCAAAGCAGAGCATGATTATGTATCAGGGATCAACAGTGCTTACAGGAAGGGAAAAGAAGAAGGTTTGTATGAAGGCATTGAAAAGGGAATTGAAAAAGGAATAGAGAAGGGTATTGAAAAGGCAATTCATGGATTTTATTTAGGGATTCAGTTAAACTTGGAAACAAGGTTTAATCTTAAAGAAAACTCTCTTCTTATGAAACAAATTCGAAAAATTAAAGACATTGAAAAACTGAAAAAGCTTTTGATTCACTCTGCTAAGTCTAAAACATTTACCGAGTTCAAGAAACTCATAAAATAACGCAACACTTTGTTGTGTTGCTACATTTACATTAAAAAGAATTCCTATAAGTTCAGTTTATAAAATTATCATGAGTTTTGAGTTTTCACGATTTAAGGTAGATTCATTTTTCAAAGGAAAGTAAATTTGAAATAAAGTTAGAATTTCTTTATTACTGTGTAAATGTAAATAACCTGTTATATTCTTTGCTATAATTTTTCCTTTCAGGTGAGTGATTACTTCCTTTATAAAAGTTAGTCCTAGTCCAAAATCTAAAGTAGGGTATTCGGGATATACAAATTTAGAAATTCTAAAAAAAGGTTCAAAGATCAACTCACTTAGTTCATTAGGAATTCCTAAAATTCCATTTTGATTTAGTTCTGGAGAATTTATAATTTCAATAATAAATTCATCGTTAAGAGTTTTAAATAAAATAAATATTTTAGAATTAGGGACAGAGAATTTGAAAGCATTAAATAGAAGCTCTTCAACTACTTTACTAAAGAATTCTAAATCTATATAAACAGTTCTTTTAGAATAAATTAAATTATTTTCTCCTAATACGATTTTTTGATTTTTAAGAACAGAATATTTTTGCATTTTTATTGTAGTTAAATCAAAAATGAGTGAATAAATCTCTTGAATAGAAATTTCTTTACAAGAGATAGCAGAACTCAAGCAAGCATGATACTTGAGTAAATCAATTACCCTTTCAGAAGTATTTGCATTTTCAAAAAGCATCTCCATTAAATTTTCTGGAATTTTATAATATCCATTTTCCCTTTGAGCTTTTTTTTGAATTCTCTTTATTACAGAAATGAGGGTTCCAAATCCAGAACCTTGGGTAAAGGCAGTTCTTAAATTCTCTAAAATAGAAGAAATATTTTCTTTTGAGTTTCTTTTTAAAAAAATTTCTTTCCAAGTTTTTAAAGTATCAGTTTCTTTTTCTAAAGTTTGCTGATTTTCGATTCCTTTTTGTAAAAGATTGGTTTCAAATACATCAATAGCTTTTTGAATAGACTCTTGTAATTTTTCTAGACTAGTAGATTTATGAATGTAATTAAATGCACCTGAACGTATCATTTCTACAATTGTTTCAAAATTTGAATCATAAGAATAAATTATAATTATGGGTTTGTTTTTTAGCTGTTGTAAGGAAAAGATGAATTCTTGACTATTTGTATTTTTCAGATAAATCTTTAACACTACAACTGAAATTGACGTTTGTTTACAAATTTCTATTCCTTCCCTTCCATTCAATGCAACAAAAGGTATAAATTCAGAATGGGAAAAAAAATTTTTGAGTTTGAAAAGCAAAATCTCATCTTCATCTACAAATAAAACGTTATGCACCATGTATCCTCTAATTTAATAAGTGACTTTTTAAGCATTGTATAATTTCATTGAGCTTTTCATTTTAGCCATATTTTGACAATAAAAATTTATTATTATTATTATTTATGTCAAAATTTGTTTAATTTAGATACGTTTGCAAATTGTGGCTAAAATGTTTTTTTAGCGGAATACATTCTTTTCTTTGGGTTTTTATAATTAAATTATGAGCTATGAAAGTCTATTTTTTTAATATAAAAGTGTTGGTTGGTATTTGTTATTTTAAAGAGAAAGGAGTCGTAAATTGAAAAAATTTATTTTATTTGTTTGGTTATTTATGGATGCTGTTGTTTATGCTGTAACTCCTGAGATTGTTGAAAAAGCTTCCCAGTTGTATCAACGAGAGAAACGAGAGTTGAAAAATTACAAAGTCAAACATTTAATCGTTTCTAAAATTCAAAGTCCAAGTCAAACTTTAATTGAAAAGCGAATACAAATTGGATATTTTGTTGCGCCTAATAAATTCTTGTTTCTAATTAAAGAAAAATGGATTAATGGTGAACCAATTGCTTTACAGAAAGAAGAGATTGAAAAAAGTACAAAGCGAGATATAGATTGGCTTTCTGCGAAAGGATTAAAAGATTATACTTTTAAGTTTATTGATGGAAATGAAACTATTACAAAATACAAGGTTATAGCGAATAAAAAAGGACGAGATTACTATAATGGAGAGCTTTGGATAGATCCTGTTACTTACAAGATTCTTAAAATTATTAAAGAACCAACCGAACTTCCGAGCGGCTATGAAAAATTTCAAACCGAACTTTATTTTGATTCCAGTCTTCCCTATCAGGAGCCTTACTTAAGTAAATTAGAAGCTGTTTTTTATAATGAAAAAATGGAAAAAACTCATGCTTATGTGGATGCCAGTTTTTCTAATTATGAATTTAACCTACCTTTAAAATAGTCCAAATGAAAGTAAAAAATAATTTTACAAAGATTGGAAAAAGTATTTGCTAAAGAATTTTACAAATAAATGATTGAAAATATTTTTACTAGTTCAAGGTGGATATATGAAATGGAATATTTTGATTATACTTTGTATGGTTTATTTTTTTTCTTGTGCAGAAACCATTCAAGTAGTCAAGGAAAAAGCAGAAAGTGAGGAAGGTCAAAAATTAATAGAAACAGTAAAAGAAAAAGCCCAAGACAAACAGACTCAAGAAAAACTTAAAGGTCTACTTGGAAATAAGAAAGAGAAAAAACCTTATTCAAAAGAGTAGTCAAAAAGTTTTTTACTTCATGAAACAACAAGAAATAAATCAAAACCCCTTAACATTCCAAGAAGCACAAAGAATTGTAGGTGAGTGGATTCAAGCTTATGGAGTAAAGTATTATTCCGAGCTTACAAATTTAGCTATTCTCATGGAAGAAGTCGGAGAGTTAGCCCGCCTTATGGCAAGAACTTATGGAGAACAATCCTTTAAGCATTCCGATAAAGAAAGTAACATTCCACAAGAAATGGGAGATATTTTATTTGTGCTCATTTGTTTAGCTAATCAAATGGGGATTTCTTTAGAAGAATGTTTGACTTCTACATTACAAAAAAATACACAGAGAGATAAAGACCGTCATAAACAAAATCCAAAATTAAAGTCTTAATTGGATTCCTCAAAAAATGATTTTGCTTTGGGTTGAAATACTTCAATATATTGAATTGGGATCTTTTGAGTTTGAAAATAAATTGTTGAATCTCTTACAGAAAGAATTGGAATTTGTTTGGCAGTGGTTAAATCTTTTCCAAATTGAGCTTTGTAGACTTTTTTGGCTTCAATTCCCCATGCAATGAGTTCTTGAGCATCTTGGTGGATCACTTTTAAGACTGTAGCATTTCCTTTATAGACTAAATTTAGATCAAAGTTTTCAAAGGCATTATTTTTTTCTGTAAGAGAGATTTGATTATTCAAAAATTTTGCTTCCCATGTTAAATGATCACAATCAAAAGATTTTAATAACGCCCAACGTTTTTGTATATCCTTTTTCCCATATAAAGTGCATTTTTCAACTTTAAGAGTTAAAATATTTTCCTTTACTTCAAATGTTCCTTGAATTCTAAGTTCTTCCCATTTTCGGATTTCATTGAAACTCAGTTCATAAAAAGTAAATTTATTTTTTTCTTGATTGGAAAGAAATTGAACTTGTCTATAAATTTTTGATTGATTTACTAGAGTCCATTCTCCAAACCAACTAGAAGGAATGGGAAAACTCAAGATTTCAAAACTTAAATTTAAAACAAAAATTATAAAGATTTTATTTATAAATTTTAATTTCAACCTTGTAAAAATAAACTGTGTTATTGTAATAGAGTTCTGTATTCACTCTTTAATTCCTTTGATTTGCCTAAAGAGTAAAGTAGCCATTACTCCGCTTGTATGTTGAAAATACTTTAGGGCATCTTTTTCGGGACAAAGAAAGGTCGTTATGTGCTCATGTTCGCTTGTATCTCCTGTAGTTTTGTTTTGAAAATTTTGTATTTCGTTACGTGACAGAGAAATTTCACAACCAAAGAAATACCCAGCTTCATCTAAAAGTCCGGGAGAACTATATAAAATTTTATCATAAAGAGAAAATAAATCTTCTTGCTTAATTTTTAGTCCTGTTTCTTCCTCTACTTCTTTAATAGCAACTTTATAAGGATCGGTTTCGCTATCGCACATGCCTGCAGGGTGCTCATAAAAAAATCCCCCTGTTCCTACTCGTCTTTGTTTCACAAGTAGGTAAAATCTTTCTTGAGTGTCTTTATCTTTTAAACAAGTTACAACACTTACAAAATGTCCTCGAATAAAAACAGAACTTGGAAGAAAATGACCTTCCGGATCTACTGCTTCCATTTTTAAAAAAGTAAACAGTACTTCTCCATTTGGTTTACGAACTGTGGCTAATTCCTCATAGCTTTTAAGTTGTATTTTATTTTCTTCTAAGGATTTTTTCCAAGTTTTAAACTTGAGAGAGTCTTCTAAATTTTCCATATATTCTCCTGAAAGAAATATTCTGTTTCGAGTTCTTGTAAATTTTCATAATCAAAAGAGTAAAAATATTTACAATCTTAAAAATAAAATTCTTCATATTTTAAAATTTTAATTGTATATTGATTGAAATGCTATTTTGTTATTTACGTAATATATTGATAATGAGATATTTCTCAAAATAGTGTAATATGCAAATCAAAATTCTTGCTTGTGTTGTGACTTATAATCGATTATCTCTCTTGAAAAAATGTATAGCTGCTATTCAAAATCAAACCCTAAAACCTAACTCTATTTTAGTTGTTAACAATGGGAGTAGTGAC
>CALDSP010000091.1 GCA_937924465.1 uncultured Leptospiraceae bacterium | reverse complement strand
TTTCTTGTGTAAACTATCAACCAGAAACAATTGAGATTTGTCAACAAAAAATCTTTCAAAATTCTTCTTTACAAAATCTTAGCTTGGTTATACAATCCAAAATATTCCTTTAACAATGTTCAAATTATATTTTTTAATTGTTCTATTCATCTTAGATTTTGCGAACTCTCCCAAAGATATGTTAAATTCCAATTCCAAAAAAACAAAATCTCGTTTTAAAGCGAATGGCTATGCAGTGGCAGATAAACAATTTCAATTTCTTTTAAGAAAAGGAGAGAAAGTTCGTTTCATTGTAACACCACCCTATTATAGTGTGAAAACTTCCATTGGAGTTGCAACCGATGGAAGTGCAGAAAAGATCAAAGTTTTGGTTTATAAACTCAATAACAAGCAAGATCAAGAAGGTGAACTGATCAACGCAACAATGGATAAGGAAGAATACCATTTCTGGGAATTAGAACAAAAAGCCTATTATTTCATGATAGAAATCCAAATGCTTGCAAGCTCTGGTGGAGAATATGGTTCTTATGTTGAATTAGTGCATGGCTTTAAAGAAATGCCTAAAGAAAAATTACAACAAGATTTTATCTATCACACAAACGAAGGAGAAAAACCAACAGGAGAACTTGCCCCACCCTGCTTAGCACCTGAACGACATTTTTCTTGCACTCCCAACGAGAAAGGATTTATTCAAAGATTAGAGTAATTACTCTCGAAGTTTTTGTAAATCAACGCGAATTTCTTCAATCCTCTTGCGGTTGACTCCTAAATCAGATCGACCAATTCTAGAAGCAGAACGAACATGAATGTATTTTAAAGAATCATCAAATAAAAACTCTACATCATCCACAAAACGAAAAATTCGACTTGTAAATTCAGCACGTAAATAATTTGGTTTCTCTTCAATAATAGAAGTTCTTGGCTTAGATAAAATTACTTTTTTTAAACGAGACATTTCTTCAGATAGAGAAGAAACATAAGAAATAGGTTCAATATAATGAACTGTATCTTCCTTTGGAGCAAAAGAACTTACACAATTGGGAGTATTTGGACAAGGTTTAAGTTGGTTATCTCGCACACCTAAGTCAGTAGGTCTTGTGCCAGTACAACAAGAAAACAAAAAACTCAACAAAAGAAAAAATCTATTTCTCATAAAATCAAGAGAAAAAAGAGTAGAAAAAAATTCAATCTTTAATGAAAGAATAATCAATTCATTGTTGGAGGAAAAAGTGAGTTTAAGAGAATTCTTTGAACAAAAAATTCCAAATTACAATGGGAACAATCGCGTGATTGGAGTTTTAGGAGATGGAACAAGACTAGAACTTATTTATGAAGTTGCAGGACTTGCAGAGAATGAACTTATGGACTTTAGCACAGGTATGAGATTTGTAAAAGAAGAATTTATTTCTTTTGAAAATTGTGTTGATTACGACGATCAAAAAAACCGCACAAAAAATCATCAAGCTAGAAACCAATTTCTTTACAAGGACTCAGGAAAAAATCATCAAAAAGATAAAGGAAAATTGTCCTTCTTAATAAAATGAAGGACTTTTTGACATAATTCTATATCAACATCTCTAAACTAAATTTGCATTATGTCTATACACAACACTCTCAATTGCAAAACTTAAAACATTTGAATCCAAAAGTGAATTCATAGTTAAGGAAAAAATTTATTGAATAAATTTTATTGACTTATTTTTCGTCATATATACTATGAAGTTTAATCGACTATGCAAAAGGGAGAATACATAATGCTATTCCAAGCCTTATTTAAGATTTCTTTTGTTTCACTTTTTAATATTTTACTTATTTTAACTTTCTCCTCCGTTTATATTCATGGAGAAGCCTATGCTATTGAAAAACCAAACTTTTATGATTCACAATTCAATCAAAAAAAGAATCAAAAAACTACAAAACAGATTATTTCTTCATACGATAAACAAACAATTGAAAAAGTTTTCAACTATTGTAAACAAGGGAATTTAAAAGGTTTAGAAAAACTATTAAAAAATAAACAGGGTCTTTCTCTTGTAAAAAATGAATACGGTGATAGCTTACTCTTTTATGCTATAGACTCTGGCAAGTTAAACATAGTAAGACATTTAGTCGAAACAAAAGGGTTAAATGTAAATCAATCAAATTATGAAGGAGATACTCCTTTATTAAATGCTTTAGAATCAAACAACTTAGAGATTGTAAAATATCTTATTTCTAAAGGTGCTAATGTAAACGCCAGAAATATGGATGGAAATACTGCTTTGTTTATTGCAGTAGAAAATGAAAATTTAGAAGCCATACAAATTTTACTAGAAAACAACGCAAACGTAAATGCAAAAAACAACGAAATGTTAAATCCTCTTATAATAGCCGTGGAAAAAGGCAATATAGAAATTGTTAGTCTTCTTCTAAAATATAATGCAAATGTAAATGTAAAAAATGCCGATAAAGAAACCCCTTTAATGATCGCTTGTGATAAAGGATATTATAATATAGTAAAACTTCTTTTAGAGAATGAAGCAAACGTGAACGCTCGCAATAAATTTGGATGGACAGCCCTTATGATGGCAGTGAATCAAGGTTATGTTCCCATTGTAAAACTTCTTTTAAAAAATGATGCCAATGTAAACTTAAAAAATCGAAACAAGAACACAGCTTTAGAAATTGCAAAACAAAACGGACATGAAGAAATTATTGCATTACTTATGTCAGCGGGAGCTATATAATATCCGCTTTGTTTCTTCTAATAATACGTTTTGAAAAAAGTCTAGCTAAAACCACACCTGAATAAGGATAAGTTTTAATCATATCAATAAATCCCCTTCTAGAAATAGGAATAACAGTGCAATCAGAAAGAGCGATTACAGTTGCAGTTCTTTTGTTTCTATTTAAAAAAGCCATTTCTCCTACAAAAATATCTTCTGGGGTTAGAATATCTACCTGTTTATCTTTTACGAACACTCCTAATTTACCATTGACAATATAATAAAAATAGTGACTCTCCGAGCCATCTTCAATCAACACATCTCCAGACTTTAAATGCAAAGAACCCTCTGTCGCAAACTTAGAAAAAGCATTTTCCCTACTTTTTGAAAATTTAAAGTTGTGAATTATAATTTTTACTTGGTTTCCTTTTGAGTTAAACTCTAATTTATCTACAAAGGTTTTTGTCATCATAATCCCTCTACCATGAACTAAAAAAATATTTTCTTTATTAGAGGGGAAGGGAATATCTTCTAACCTAAAACCTTCTCCTTCATCAGTAATAATAAAGGTAGCAGTCTCTGGATTGAGATCGTATTCAATTATTACTCTCTTTTTTGAAATTTCGGGATTTGTATTAAGCTCTTTAATTACATCTACCATAGATTTATTAGAATAAAGGATTTTTGTTTTTCGAAGAAAGCCTATTCCACAATTTCCATGCTCAATTGCATTAGTCAGCATTTCATGTAAAGCAAGAGAAATTTTAGAAAAATGCTCCATATTTCTAAATCCAACTGTATAACAATAACCCATGAGTTTTGTAGTTACTTTTGGAACAAGACTTAAGTTATTACGCAATAAAATTTTTCCTTTTTTATTGGTGATTATCTCTTTTGAAAACTGTTGAGACTCAAAAATTTCAGTATTATTTGTAGATAATTTTACAATAGTTTTAAACTTATAAGGTATTTCGTGAGTAGCAATTAAGTCGATCACTCCTTCTTGTAAAAATTCTTGAGCTTCTTCTTGAGAGAGACTCTCTGAAATTAAAACAAGGACGGTACCGTGTAGCCAAGGATCATTATAAATTCGTTTTACTACTGATTTAATTTCATTGGATGAGTTAGGATCATATTCTAAAATAAAGAGTCGAGAGTTTACTTGTGTATAAGTTAAGAAATCTAGAGCATTGTTTAAATCATCAAAAAATTCCGGAGCGTAAATAACATTTTTGTCGTTTAAGGATTCCAGAGAAACTAAAATTTCTTTTCTAACGTTTTTATTTTTCGCATAAACTCCAAAAGAAATTGTTTCCATGATTTATTTTAATCCCTTCTCAAATACCTCAAGTGTAAACTTCTCATATTCTTTAGGATATTTGTTCCAAACCCTTCCGTGCTCTGTATCTTTTGCTTCAAAAAAAATTTTATTTTTTGATTTCAAGTTTTCATAGAAGTCCACTCCATGTTGAAAAGGAACCGTACTATCTATTGTGCCATGACATACAAAAATTGGAATATTAGGAAACTCTTTGGCTATCTCTCCTGCCTGAACTTTAAAAACATCAAAGTCTCCACGTAAGGAAGTATACCATAATACAAAGTAGATATACCAATTTGGAAACATTTGTGCCGTGGGATTTTCAAAAATAAGTCTTTCCAAAGAATAAGGAGGATTTTCTATCACTAAGGCTTTGGCTTTGTTTTCCCAATACTGTTTTGCTAAAGCAAGAGCGATTCCACCTGCTGAGTTTGTAATAATAAAAACATTCTTAAATTTACTTTGTGCCTCTTCAAAAACCACCCGAACAGATTCACTTTCTCTGTAACCATAACTCACACCTTTCCCATTATTAGCACTTTTGCCATGATTTATAGTATCAAACAAATACATAGCATATCCAGCCTTTAATAAGAATGGGACCAATTTATATCCCTCCCTTCTGTCACTCCCCGCCCCATGTACAAACATTACAGCAGAGCTAGTAAGATTTTTTTCATTTGGAAAAAACCAAATGGAAACCTTTCCATAAGCACTATTTAACTCCAAACTTTCAAACTTCTCTCGAATAGCAGACTCGGGGTTTTCAATGCACAATTCAGGAGAAGAATCTAAAATCAGTTGATTGCATTGGTTTGTAAGTCCAGGATGATACCAAAAAGGGAAGAGAATCATTCCAGAAAAATAATGAGCAATAAACAACCAAACCAAAAGGAAGAGAGTAAAAACTACACTAGTTGCAATAGTTAAACGTTTATTCATAAATTTATCCTTATCCCCATGTAGTATACTGCTTCAATGCTACCGGGAAAATTAAAATTTTCAAAGGGAGACCATCCACTTTTACTCCGAATCATAGATTTGGAGAAGATCGTATTTTTTTTCAAGTTTAAAATTGTAAAACACGCGGCAAACCCTGCTTGAATGTATCCAAAGCCTTTTCCAAATTTTGATGGAAGATAGGGCTTTACAAAGTCAGCGGGATTTTTAGAAGATACTTGAGCTATTCTTTGCATAGAAACTTTTTCATTTAGTATTAAATGGGTTACAAAAAGCCCATAAGTATCTAGTTGACTTATGCCACTAATCCCTTGGAGTTTTTCTTCAATTGAATGGGGAGCGTGATCTGTAGCTAAATAATCAATGTGTCCATCTTTTAGAGCTTGCAAAAGAATTTTTCTATCTTCTGGAGTACGAAGAGGTGGATTCATTTGAAACCATTTTCGATTTTTATCTGTAAGCATGGTCTTATCAAAAAATAAATGAGTAGGTGTAACCTCGCACGTAACGTTAATTCCCTTTTTTTTAGCTTGTTTTATTTTCTCTAAACCATACCCACTCGAATAATGACAAAGTTTTCCTTTAAGATTATATTTCTCTATTAAATACAAAGCAAAATCAGTAGCTAAAAGTTCAGCCTCTACGGGGCGGCGTTCTTCATGAGTGGGCTTGTTTTTAGAATTTTCTAAAACTTCTGGGTCTTCACAGTGAAAACTTACATTTTGATTTTTATAACGTTGGATGACAGTTTCTAATTCTTGATTATTTTTAAAATACAACTCTCCAATAGAAGGTCCCATAAAAACTTTATAAGGTACGTTTCTTTTAAGAGGATAAGTACTTGGACCTACTCCTGCATATAACGTTACGTGAATCAAACTTTTAGAAGTTAGATTTTCTTTTTCTAAATAAGATTTATCATCTATTGGAGGGATTGGATTGTTCGGCATATCTGCAATTTGCACCACACCCCCGTTTAAAGCCGCTTTGCTTACACTCAAAAAATCTTCTTTATAAGTATGGTTTCCAGAGACATCTTCTCTTGCGTGTACGTGAATGTCTCCAAAACCCGGAAATATTACACAATCATTAGAAAAATTTTGAGCATTCTCATAAACAACATTAGAAACTTCAGAAATAAGTCCTGTTTCTTCATTAAAAAAAATTGTTCCAAAAAACTCTCCTTCATGAGTTACAATTCTTCCTGCTATAGCCTTCATATATACTCTTCAATAGGCAAACAAGTACAAACTAAATTTCTATCTCCGTAAACATTATCAATTCTAGATACAGGAGGCCAATATTTAAATTCCTTTAAATAAGAAAGTGGATATGCTGCCTTTTCACGAGCATAAGGATAAGTCCAGTTATCTGAGCACACAACGTCCGCAGTATGAGGAGCATTTTTAAGAAGATTGTTTTGTTTGTCTAAATTTCCATTTTCTAATTCTTGAATCTCATGATAAATTTGAATTAAAGCATCACAAAAACGATCTAATTCCATCTTAGATTCACTCTCTGTAGGCTCTACCATCATAGTTCCAGCTACAGGCCAAGACATAGTAGGAGCATGAAACCCATAATCCATAAGTCGTTTTGCAACATCTTCTACATCTATCCCACATGAGTTTTTAAACTTTCGAAAGTCCAATATACATTCGTGAGCAACATAACCGCTATTCCCTCTATAGACCACAGGGAAATATTTACCTAAACGTTTTGCTATATAATTTGCATTTAAGATTGCAACTTGCGTAGCAAGTTTAAGTCCTTCTGCTCCCATGAGTCTTATATAAATATAAGAAATAACTAATATACTAGCACTTCCAAAAGGAGTTGAAGCCACAGCCATTTTTTTGTTGTTTGTTCCATTTTCTACCACTGAATGTCCAGGCAAAAAGTTTTTTAATTTTTCACTTACTCCAATAGGGCCAACACCCGGACCCCCTCCTCCATGAGGAATACAAAAGGTTTTATGTAAATTCAAGTGGCATACATCTGCCCCAATTTCGGCAGGCTTACAAAGACCCACTTGAGCATTTAGGTTGGCTCCATCCATGTACACCAAACCTCCATTTTCATGGACAATATTACAAATTTCTTTAATAGCCTCTTCAAAAACTCCATGGGTAGAAGGATATGTGACCATCAGTGCGCCTAACTCATTTTTATATTGAATGGCTTTTTGTTTTAGATCTTCCACATCTATATTTCCCATAGAATCGCAGTTTATGACTACTACCTTATAACCAGCCATTACAGCACTAGCAGGGTTTGTACCATGGGCAGAAATAGGAATTAAACAAATATTTCGGTTGGACTCTCCCCTACTTGCATGATAAGCTCGAATTGCCATAAGCCCAGAAAACTCTCCTTGCGCACCTGAATTTGGCTGCAAGCTAATATAAGGAAAACCCGTAATTTCTGAAAGATAAGTTTGCAATTTTTGAATGAGTTCTAAATAACCCAGAGCCTGTTCTTTTGGAGCGAAGGGATGAATTGCAGAAACTTCTTTCCAAGTTATAGGGAGCATTTCTACTGTGGCATTGAGTTTCATGGTGCAAGAACCTAAGGGAATCATAGAAGTGTTTAAAGCTATGTCTTTAGTCTCTAACTTGTGAATGTATCGAAGAAGTTCTGTTTCTGTATGATAAGTATTAAAAATCGGATGAGTCAAAAATTTAGATTGTCGTAAATATTTTTCATGTAAGGAAATTTCGTTATGCGTCAGATTCTCTAAATTTAGATTTCCATTCTTTTGGTTTATAGTGTTCAAAATTTTGATTATATCTTGTTTTGTCGTAGTTTCATCTAAAGCAATTCCAATACAACCATCCTCATAATAACGAAAATTGATTTGATTTGCCTCTGCTTGTGCTCGAATTTGAAAAGCAGAAATTCCATTTGGTTGAAATTTTATAGTATCAAAATAATTTTCTGTCAAGATCTTATGTCCGTATTTTTTTAAACCCTCAACTAAAAGATTAGTTAAACTATGGATTTTAAGTGCAATGTTTTTTAATCCATTTGGTCCGTGATATACAGCATACATAGAAGATAAAACTGCAAGCAAAACCTGTGAAGTGCAAATGTTACTAGTGGCTTTATCTCGTCGAATGTGTTGTTCGCGCGTTTGTAAAGCAAGACGGAGAGCATTTTTCCCAAACTTATCCTTAGAAACACCGACTAAACGACCTGGCATATTTCTTTTAAATTCTTCTTTTGTGGCAAAATATCCCGCATGAGGTCCACCATAACCTAAAGGCAAACCAAACCTTTGAGTACTTCCTACTACAACATCTGCCCCCCACTCTCCAGGTGGTGTAAGAATTGTTAAAGCTAAAAGATCTGCAATAAAAATTGTTTTAACGTTATGTGCTTGGCAGCTTTGAGTAAATTCTGAATAGTTTAAAACATTCCCTTCTGTGTCGGGATATTGTACTACAGCTGCAAAATATTCTTTAGATGGAATAAACTCTGCAAGATCTCCAATTACAATTTCAATCCCAAGAGGATTGGCTCTTGTTTCTAAAACATCAATATTTTGAGGATGAAGTTGATGGGAAATAAATATTTTTTTATCATTCTCTCCTCGTAAGTGAAAAAGCATATTCATGGCCTCTGCTGCACTGGTAGATTCATCCAAAAGAGAGGCATTCGAAATTTGCATTCCTGTTAGGTCAATAACCATAGTTTGAAAATTCAGTAAAGCCTCTAGTCTTCCCTGAGCAATTTCTGGCTGATAAGGAGTATATGCTGTATACCAACCAGGATTTTCTAAAACGTTACGTAAAATTACATTTGGTAAAATGCTGCTTTGAAATCCCATACCAATATAAGATTTAAAAACCTTATTTTTAGAAAAAATTTTTTGAACTTCTTCGAGAACTTCAGCTTCACTAATTGGTTCTGGTAAGTTTAAAGAAGTTTGTGTTTGTATTTGCTTGGGAACAACAAGGTTTGTAAAATCTTCCAGAGAATTTACTTGTAGAGTTTGTAGGATTTGCTGAATTTGTTCTAAATTAGAACCAAGATGACGAAAGACGAAGGAACCAAACTGCGAACTTAAATTTTTTGAAAGAACTTGTGACATTTTAATAACACATCCTTATGAAAACTTACTTTCCAATTTTTGAATGTTAAGTTTTTTTTAAAGAAAAATAATCATCCCTTTGATCCTCAAAAAAATTTGTAGTAACAACAACCTTTCTAAAAAATTTTCTTCATTTTATAAAAAATCTTTCCGTGTTCGTATTTGTGCACTTTTTAAAAAGTTTTCGTAACTCTTCTTTTACATGAAGTATGAATTCATTCTAAACGAACAAAAGCAAACTCTGAAAATTAATTCCAAAAGAAAAACAGTTTCTACACTGCGAATCCCTTTTAGGTTAAATTCTATCATGCAAAAGGGAATTCGAAAACATAAAGGAGTTGAGAAATATTTGCATATTCTACTGAAACGTTATCGATTCCTTTTTTATTCCGACTACTTCCTACCTTCTGATAGTCCTAAAACTAAGTATCAAGAAAGAGGGCAAACTTACGTTACGTGCAAATTTCGTCCAGAAAATAGGGATTGGTTGGAACTTAAAATGTGGGGAAATGCTTTAGGAATTTCGGCAACGTTTATGTTTGTAATACTTTTAGAAATCGAAAAAAAATATGAACCTTTTGTAAATGAAAAGCTCTTTAAACTTTTCAGTGTTGTTGTTACTACAGTCTACTATGCAAGGGTACCACAGCTACAAATAGCTTTACGAAAAGGAAGAAGTATTTTGGAACGGGCAATCACATTTTACGATAAGCCGAAATAAAAAAAATACATTGAATTCAAAACAAAAATCAAAAAACTCAATCCAACTGAATAGAATTAAATTCTTCTTTTAAAGATTCAAGCTTTTCCTTACTAAGAGGAGAAAGTTTTTCCTCTTTCTTTTCAGGAGTAATAATAATAGTTTTAGGTTTGGATTCTTTCTTTTGAGATTCTTTTTTCTGTCTAGGATCTTCCTCTTCTAATAAAATCTCCTTAGTCAATGCATCTTTAATTTGTCTATCAAGGGCAGTAAGAGAAGGATCTGAATCTATTTCAATTTCTAGTTGGATGGTTTGCATTTCTTCCGATGTAAAATCTAGTTTAATTTCAAAGGCGGAATTGTCATTTGATAAATCTTCATAGGTCTCTTGCTTTTCTTCTGTTTTCAATTGAGACGCATTAGAATCAGTTTTTAAGTCGGAACTAGTATTAGTTTTTTTTTCTTCCTCAGTTTCATCTAGTAAATAACTTTCTGTAATTGCATCTAAATCAATAAGAGATGAAAAAGTATAATCCTCCTCTAGTTGTTTTTCAGAGTTAAAAATTTTATTTGGCTTTTGTATTTGTAATTCATCTAATTCTGTTTGATTGCTTTCAATTTTTTTTCCTGTATTGGGAAAAGCTTCTTCCCATTCATCTAGCTCTTCTTCAAAATTTTCAGCAAAGTCCAAAATATCTTCTAAAAGTTCTAATGGATTTTCAAAAGTATCCTCATTATTTGTTAAAGAATTTAAGTTTAATTTTTGAATTACTTCTTCTTGTTGAAACTCTACGGAACTATTTCCATTTAAAGAACTTAAATTTAGCTCAAACTCCCCTGCTTTTAAATGTAAGGGTTGTACAACTTCTTCTTTTGCAGGAGACTCAATTTCACTTATTAAAAGAAATTTTTTCAGTACAGGAGAGTAAGACGTTTTTAGAGAAATATGAAAGAATTTCAGTCTTTCTAAGTTTTCATATGGTAAATGTTCCTCTCCCAAAAAAAATTCTAAAATTTCTTCTAAGTTATTTAGAGGATCTAATAGCAAAAGAGCAGAAATAATGTACTCTAGAATTTCATATTCCTTAGCGTGAGAGTAAAACAAAGCAAAATTTTTTGTTCCAACAAATTGAAGTAAATTTTCTAAATCATGAAGAGTGTTTGCTAGTAAATCGGGGCGTTTTGGGTTTGCTTGAGTAAATGAATTTAAAGTGCAACAACGAAAATTATGAAGTTCTAATTTTTTTATATAATAA
>CALDSP010000090.1 GCA_937924465.1 uncultured Leptospiraceae bacterium | reverse complement strand
TCTCCAAAAAGAGAGATCTAAAAAGCATGTCGGATAATATATCTAAAGATAATTCTATTTGTGTTTTTGGAATTGTAACATAGAAGTAAGTATACTCACGTGAAGTAGCAGCATTTAGGTAGCCCCCTACTCTATCTATTTCTTCAGCAATTTGTTTAGCTGTTCTGTTGGAGGTACCTTTGAAAAGCATGTGCTCTAAAAAATGAGTGTAACCTCTTTCTTTAAAATTTTCATATCTAGAGCCAACTTTTATCCAAAGTCCTATGGAGAGAGTTTGAGAATAAGGCAAGTTTTGAAAGAGAATTACAATGCCATTTTGTAAAGTAGATTTTTGAATACTTTCCAATTTCTTAAAATTTAATTCAAAGCATCTTTTCTGGAAAGATCAAACTTCCCTGTTCTTTCATCAATAGCAATTACTTTTACTGGAATAATATCTCCCTCATTGAGGACATCCCGAACTGAGGCAATTCTTTTAGAATCAATTTTGGAAACATGCAAAAGTCCTTCTCTTCCAGGAAGAATTTCTACAAAAGCACCATAGTCAGCAATCTTTTTTACTTTGCCTTGATAAATTTTTCCTACTCTCACTTCTTCAAAAATAGCATCAATGAGTTCAATGGCTTTTTGAGCAGAGTCTTCATCGGGACTAGAAATAGTAACCCTTCCTTCATCATCAATATTGATATCTGCTTTAGACTGTTCAATGATAGAACGAATCATCTTTCCACCAGTACCAATGAGTTCTCCAATTCTTTCTTTTGGAATTTGTTTGATTAAAATCCTAGGAGCTGTTTTAGAAAGAGAAGAAGCAGCTTTAGCTATGGACTTATCCATAATGTCTAAAATAGCATTCCTTCCTTTTTCAGCTTGTATGAAAACTTTTTCTAATACATCCAAACCTACACCTGTAATTTTCAAATCCATTTGAAAGGCAGTAATTCCTTTTCTAGTCCCGGCTAATTTGAAATCCATATCTCCAAAATGATCTTCTATCCCAGCAATATCAGATAGAATAGCATAATTTTTTTTATCGGAATCTGTAATAAGTCCCATAGCAACTCCAGCTACAGAAGATTTTACAGGAACCCCCCCAGCCATAAGAGCTAAGGAACAACTACAAACAGAAGCCATAGAACTAGAGCCGTTGGATTCTAAAATTTCAGAAACAACACGAATCACATAAGGAAAATCACTAAATTTAGGTATTACACTTTTAAGAGCGCGTTCAGCAAGGTTTCCATGTCCAATCTCTCTTCTTCCAGGGCCTGACGATTTTTTTACTTCCCCCACGGAAAATCCGGGAAAGTTGTAATGAAGCATAAAAACTTTTTCTTTGGCACCTTCTAGATTTTCTATGCGTTGGTTATCGGCTATTGTGCCCAACGTCATAACTCCTAGGGATTGAGTTTGCCCTCTTGTAAACACAGCAGAACCATGGGCGCCTGGTAGAACATTAATTTCTATGCTAATATCTCGAATTTCATCTAGCTTTCGACCATCGTAACGAATGCCTTCTGCAAATATAAGATCCCTAACTACTTCAGCTTCCATTTCATGGAGATAATTTTTAATATCTTTAATATCTTCTTCATTCACTTGAGGGCGAAAATACTCTAAAGTTTCTTCGTAAATAGCAGAAATGTCTTTGGCTCTAGCTAGCTTATCTTTATTTAAGTTTGCCTTACTTAACCTTTCAAAAGAGTATTCTCGAACTTTAGCAAGAAGTTCTTGATTGGGGGTTTTGAGTTTTATGGAACGCTTGGGTTTATTGACCTTTGCAGCCAATTCTTTTTGAAAAGAAACCAACTGTTGGATAGATTCTAAAGCAAAACTAAGAGCCTTTAATAGCTCTGCATTGCTCAATTCCTTTGCTTCCCCCTCAATCATAACAATAGAGTCTTCTGTGCCAGCCACAACTAAATCTAAATCGGACTCACTCATTAGCTCATTCGGAGGATTGATAAAGAGTTCTCCTTTCACTCTCCCAACTCTCACTCCTGCAATGGGACCAGAAAATGGAATGTCGGAAACCATCAAACAAGCACTTGCTGCAGTAATAGCATGCCCTGACAGAGATATGTTTTTATCAGATGAAAGAACCTGAACAACAATTTGCACTTCAGAGAAATACCCTTTTGGAAACATAGGGCGAATAGGACGGTCAATCAATCTAGAAATTAAAATTTCATGTTCGGAAGGTTTACTTTCTCTTTTAATATATCCACCAGGAAATTTTCCTACTGCATACATTTTCTCTGAATATTCTACGGTGAGAGGAAAAAAGTCTTGGCTTTCTCTTGCGTCGTCTGCTGCACAGACTGTCGCAAGCATGACTAAATTCCCACATTTATACACAACACTTCCGTCTGCTTGTTTAGCCCATTTGCCTGTTTCTAGGATAATATTTTCTTTACCAAGAGTAATACTCTGCTCGTGCATTTGACTGCCTTATTTTCGGAGATTGAGCGACTGAATGAGTTCTCGGTAACGAGTTAGATTATCCCTTTTTAAATAGTTTAAAAGCCTTTTTCTTTGACCCACTAATTTTAAAAGTCCCAAACGAGATTGGAAATCTTTTTTGTTTTTTTCTAAGTGAGAATTTAACTGATTGATCCTTTCTGTGAGAATAGCGACTTGCACTTCCGAAGAACCTGTATCTTTTTCATGGCGTCCAAATTTTTGTTTTAATTCTTGTTTCTTTTCTATCGTTATCATAAGCCTAAATGTCCAATTTATAATAAAGCCTCTTTTTTTCAATCGTTATTTAAAATTTCTAAAAGTTTTTGAGCTCTTTCGTAACTAGCCTTATCGTAATTTGTTGAGATATGTGGATTTTTTTCTGTTACGATAGAATTCAGCGATTCTTGGATCATTTTCTTTTTTTCTCCAAAATCAGTACCCGCAGGATACAATAGTACTTCTACATCCTCTACTCCCTTGGTACTCACTTTTATTATTTTGAAATTAAACTTTTTAATTACCCGATTAAATCTCCCCTCATCCAAGTAAAGTTGCTTAACTTCATCCAAAATAGGAAGCCTCTTTTCTTTCATTAAAAAAGAATCTAATGTAGCTTTAATGGAATTGACCAAAAGTTGATCTTTGAGTCTTTCTTGTATTTCTACTTTTTCTTTAGCATACTCTGCTTGAAGTTTACTATTATTCGCATCATTCTTTTTAGTTAAAGCCTCTTGCTCTAAAATAATTTTTTTCTTCGCATCTTCAATAAAGCTATCCATAAAAATATTCAAAGGAAAGTATAAGAAAATTCTAAAATACCAAGGAATATATTGAATATAAATTCTTCGAACTAGTTCATTATAAATTACTGTAAATTTTGGATCAATCAGCAAAGGACGTAGACGTTTTTCATTTGTTTCAATAATATTTTTTAGAGCTTGAGCCTTCCACAAATCTTGGTTTTGCAGTCCTGTCATCCCTAACACTAAAGTGCGAATAAAACCTATCTCCTTTCCCGTAAAAACATGCATAGTAGTTTTAGGAATTTGCCACTTTGTATAAAATAAATCTGGATCGTGAATTAGTTCTTTCCACACCTCAGGATGATAATTAAAAACATTTTCTTGAGGAATAAACTCAATTAAATTATTCCACTTATTAGAAGGTGTAGTGATATTTTTTTTAAAGTCTCTTTTGATCTTATCGCATTCTTCTCTCCATTTTCCAGCATATTTCTCATCTGCCAACGATTCTAATTTTGTTATAATTTCTAGTGTAAGAGAACCGGGAAATCTTAAAGGATTTTGAGTATTTTGACTTAAAATAGACTTAATCTCTCTTGCAATATTTGCGAGATATTTAGATGTTTTTCGAGTTGATTTATCTAACTCATATACCTGCTTTTCAGTGAGAATAGGCTCTAAACGAAATTTACTAGAAAACTCATCCAGTAAAACGGGAAGCATAGTTTGCATCATAAACTCTGACGCTGCTTCAAAAATATCCAAAACCTCACCCGGTTTGAACAGTAAAATTCCATGACCTTCAATGTCAATTCCCATGTTTGCTTCATAGATCTGGTGAGTCACTGCTTGAATAATATAATCAATCATTTCGGGAGGAGATAAAATCGGAACACTTGCACTGTAAATTTTTTTTCGAGGTTCAAATATAATTGAATTTCCAGAATACTCTTCATTGGGTTTCGCCGCATACTGCCACGAGAGTTCTTTCAATATTAGCTCTTTTGAAAGAGGTTCTCTATTCTCATACCATTTTTTAACAGCATGAAAAGAATAAGCTACCAATTCCTCAAAGATCATATAAATTGAATAAGACTTATCCTCCGCTGGATGGGTAAGATAATAACAAACAGAGTTCAACTTCATGTTAATAGAATCGTATTCAAGAACAGGAACCTGAGTAATTAATAAATTATTTACTAACTGGGTTAAGTTGTTGGTTGCAGTTTTTAGGTCGATTTGAAGTTGCTCAAGATAAGCATTTTTTAACGTAAATAGCATTCCTTTTCCAGCATTTTGAATAGTGTTTAAACTTCGAATGAGTTTTAAAAGTTCATGCTGATGCTTGTTGGTAGGATTGATTCCCATTAAAATAGCTTCTTTCTCTTTGCGAACCTTTAAGAAAGAATATTTTAGTTCATAATCTGTAGGAGTAACTGCCATGAATGTAAATCATTTTAAAAATTTGCTACTTTATTTTTCAGAATACTTTCAAAAGTCAACAGAAAAACTAAGTTTGAATTTTCTTTATAAATTTTAAATCTTCCCGATTAAAAATTTTAAACTCCACTTTACCTCCTTCATTTTTTCCAGAGACATAGATTTTCTTTCCAAAAAATGTTATATTTGCATCTGGAAAAATTTCTTGTTCCGTTCTCACCAATCTTTTTAAACTTCTATTGTATTTAGCAAGATAATGTTTTCCATTCTCTACTTCCACAGCAAAAAGAAAGTCCTGTTGAACTTCTAAAATTGTTTTTTGATGAACATCAGTATCAGAAAAAGCAATTGGTTTGAGATCTACTCTAGATAATAAAACTAAACGAATTTGATCTTTGTGTTCTTTAAATCCAATCACTAAAATATGACCTCCAAACTCTTTAAAAACTCTTCCACAAATTTGATTGTATTCACTCTTATAAACAAAATCATCTTTATTTGGATCTAGTGCATGAAGCTCATTATTGCATTGTCCTTCTATATAAGTTACAGGCTTTATGAAAAATATTTTTCCATCAAGGACGTTAGGTGAAAATTCAATTTTTTTCCTTTCTTCTTCTTTTTTTGCCTCTAACTCTTTTTTTACTTCTTTTAGCTCAATTTCTAGTTTTTGTGAATCTTTTATTT
>CALDSP010000089.1 GCA_937924465.1 uncultured Leptospiraceae bacterium | reverse complement strand
CATATTCACAATTTTCACTTTCTGCAAATTTATAAAATCCTTCTGGAAGTTGTATCACCTCATCTCCATGACTCATCCAAACTTGTTGAATGGGTTCCAAATTTTTAATTAATGGACAGTCTTTGTCACGTAACGTAATTTTTGTATCCCCATATTCCATTTTATCTGTTGTTTGAACTTTTCCACCTAGAAGATGAGTAATGAGTTGATGCCCATAACAAATTCCAAGAATAGGAATTCCTAAATCCAAAATTTTTGGATCAATATTTGGAGCATTTATACTATATACACTAGAAGGACCTCCAGAGAAAACTAAGGCTAAATATTCTTTGTATTTTTCTAAACTCTCTTCATTCGAGAGAATTTCAGTATAAACGCCTAACTTTCTAATTCTTGCTGCAATTAAGTGAGCATACTGCCCACCAAAATCTATAACTCCAATTTTTTGTTCATGTTCCATATTCAAATCCATTTCTAATTTCTTGGATGAGATTGAAACAAGATTTTTTCAGATGGATTTATAAAAAAATTTAAGAAATTCTAATTTATCAAGATTGTATCTTTGAAAAGATTGAAAGATAAAAGAAAATTTAGAAACTAAAAAATATTTCTTACTAAAAAAAATATTGCAATTTTTCTAAACTTAGTTTAATATAAAATCAATTAAAAATTGTAAGTGAGGTAAAAGCATATGCAAAAAAAATTTCTAGGAAGTTTAATAGGTTTTTCTTTTCTCGTAACTTCCCTTTCAGCAGGAACAGTGACTGTTTTTGTGCACGGTAAGTCTGGAAAAAATCACTGTGGAACTTCTACAACTGATGTAAACAGTTATTGGGGAAATGCAGCTAGTACAGTCTCAGGAACAAAATATTTTGTTGGGTATGATGGAACGACCGATCCTCGCACCTATGGTTCTTGTCGTGCTCAAACCAACTTAACCACAGTTCTCACTCAAAGATGCAAAGGAGCAGATACTTGCAAAATTGTCTGTCATAGCGCGGGTTGTTATGCAACAGAATATTGGTTATCTAATCTTGGGGGAACTGCATCTAGCAAAGGGTTTAAAATTAGTGGTGTAACAGCTTTAGCGGCTGCTTCTGGTGGTTCTGAATTAGCCAATGCTTTAAATGCAATCACTTTCGGATTTGTTGGAAATGCCATGGACAAGGCTTTGAGAGTCAGTGAAGCAAGAAGTTCCTTTAATCACAATAATACTGCAGGTGTAACTGTAGCTCATGTTCCAGGCTATAAAGGTTTAATTGGAGCATCAGCAATTCTCCCTGGAGAAGATGACTTTGCAGTAGCTTACCATTCTGCTTGTGGATACAGTCAAGCAGGTGGATTGAGTGTTTGCCAAAGTTCGGTCACTCAAAAAGAAGGAATTTGGCCTTTTCAATCTAATAAAACATACACTCAATATTCTGGACATGTGAGATCACCTTCCGTTCCCGCCAAAGGCTTATATGAAAATCACTCCGAATTAACAAACGACGGCTGGAGATAAAATCTTCATAGAAGAAGGCTTTTTTTGCCTTCTTCTTTTTCAAACCTAATACTTTAGTTTTTAGTTTTTATTACTTGAGAAAATTTTCCCTAAAATTCACATCTACATTAACAATGAAAATATATTAAAAATTCTTATATTTCTAAAATTTTTTTAATATTATGAACCAAACAAAAAAAAACTTATTATCTATCCAAAATCTTTATTTAGATCTTTTCGTTAATAACCAAAACTTACCAATTCTTCAAGACATTACTTTTAGCATTCAAGAAGGAGAAATTCTAGCACTTGTAGGAGAGTCTGGTTGCGGAAAGTCTGTTACTTCTTTAGCAATTACAAAACTTCTTCCAAACAATTTTGCTAACTACAAAAGTGGAAACATTTATTTTGAGAATCAAAATATTTTCACTCTTTCAGAAGAAGAACTTATTAAACTTCGTGGAAAAGATATTGCTTATATTTTCCAAGATCCATTTACTTCCTTAAATCCAATCCTTAAAATCAAAAAACAAATTATAGAATCTTATTTACTTCATATTTCACCTAACATAAGAGAAGCTATTGAAAAAGCTGAATATTTATTACAAAAAGTAGGAATTACAGAAGTTAGGGAACGCCTAGAATCTTACCCCGGACAAATGAGTGGTGGAATGTTACAAAGGATCTGCATTGCAATGGCTCTTATGTGCAATCCAAAACTTTTAATTGCAGATGAACCAACAAGTGCTTTAGATGTAACGGTACAATCACAACTCATTGAACTTTTGTTAAACTTAAAACAAGAATTAAAAATGTCTATTTTATTTATTTCCCACGACATAGGGCTTGTGGGATACTTAGCCGATAGAATTGCTGTTATGTATGCAGGTCAAATTATTGAACTTGGAGCCAAAGAACATGTCATAAAAACTCCACTTCATCCTTATACTAAATCTTTAATTGCAAGTGTACCCACAATTCATATTGCACGTAACGTCCCCTTAAAAATTATACCGGGTATTGTTCCAACTCCAAATGAATATCCAAAAGGTTGTCACTTTTCTACACGTTGTGAACAAGTTTTTATAAAATGTAATGAACAAAAACCTAAACTTCAAAACGTACAAAATCAAAGTGTGAGATGTTTTCTTTATGATTGAAATAAAAGATTTATCTGTTTATTTTACAACTAATTCCAAAGAATGGTTTAAGAAAAATACAATCAAAGCGGTAGAAAATGCAAATCTTACTATTAAAGAAAATACAATTGTAGGACTTGTAGGAGAATCGGGTTGCGGCAAGTCTACTTTAGGTAGAGCTATACTTAAACTTTTACCTTTGCATTCAGGTAAAATCTTTTATCAAAATGAAGACATTACTCATCTTAAAAATTCAGAATTTCTAAAATATCGAAAAGAACTTCAAATTATTTTCCAAGACCCTTATTCTTCTTTAAATCCTCGATTTACTGTTTTTGAAATCATTACAGAAGGGCTTTTAACTCATTATAAAATGAACAAGGAAAAAGCCAAAGAAAAAGCAGTAGAAATTTTAGAAAAAGTAGGACTCAAAAGTGAAATTCTCTATAGATATCCTCATGAATTTTCAGGTGGACAAAGACAAAGAATTGCAATTGCAAGAGTTTTAGTGTTAGAACCCAAATTTGTTGTCTGCGATGAAATCACTTCCGCACTAGATGTTTCCAACCAAGCACAAGTCATTAACTTAATTAAAGAATACAAATCTAAAAATCCTCTTTCTATTTTGTTTATAAGTCACGATTTAAATATTATAAGTTACATAGCCGATATAATTGCTGTTATGTACTTAGGAAAAATTGTAGAAGTTGCAAAAAGGGATAGCATAATTGAAAAACCTTTGCATCCTTATACAAAAGCTCTTTTTTCAAATATCTTTAAAATTGGAGAATTTACACAAAAAAAAGAAGTTTTATATGGAGAAGTTCCAGGTGTAATCCAAAAACCAAGTGGTTGTTATTTCCACACTCGCTGTCCTTTAGCGAAAGAGATTTGTAAACAAGAAATCCCAACCATGCAAAAAGTAGAAGACTCTCATTCTGTAGCTTGCCACTTGGTTTCATAAATCCTTTTCAATTCAGGAAGAGTCTATCTAAACTTGTAATCTCATTAAGTTTTATAAAATCTTTGAATACTAACTTACGTTTATATTCAACACAAGTTTTCACTTTTTTTATAATTGAATTTCGTTTCAAAAAGCCATTAAACGATAACAAAAAAGCAAATTTTTAGATTTTTTAATTTTTATTTTATAGTTTAGCACAAAACTTGCAAGTTTCTTAATTAAAAAGGAAAGGTTCTATGATTCAAAAATTACAAAATCGTAAGTTAGATAAATTTTATAACAAATTTTTTAATACAATTTCCAAAGAAAATAAATTTTCTCTATCATTATCTCTTTATAACCCCGGCAAATTTTATGATGAACTTTTTGAAGATGGAGGAATTTCAAGACCCATCGCGAGACCATTGGTTAGCTACTTGAGTACTCTCAATGAAAAAGAGCTCTATAATAAGAAAGCCATGGCAGAGTTAGCTATCATTGAGCAAGGAATTACCTTCACTCTTTATAGCGATGGTGAAAACATAGATAGAGCATGGCCATTTGACATTATA
>CALDSP010000088.1 GCA_937924465.1 uncultured Leptospiraceae bacterium | reverse complement strand
GAACAAATTATTGATGAAATTCAAAAAATTGATTTTTACTCTGAAAAAATTCGAACAGAACTAGAAAGTTTTCTTGCTTTTAAATATGATTTAATCGAATCAAAATTAATTGTTTCTAAAGTCAAAAATCGCAGTGGGAAAACAGTGGCAGAAATTTTATCTCGCATTAGCCCAAATATTTCTTTGAAATTACTCTCTAGCTTAAAAGAAAAAAACCCTCAATTTGCCGAAACAGTTACAGAACATTTCTACACATTGAATGATCTCTTGCATATTGGAAGAACTTCTCTAACTAAATTTTTATCTCAATTTCATCCAATTATTTTGGCCTGTGCCTTTAAAGGAATAGAAACAGAAACCAAAGATAAAATCCTAGAGCGTTGTGAACCATGGATTGGAAAACAAATCCAACTGGAAATGGATTCAATGGGACCTGTTTCTCTTGCTGAAATTGAGGAATCTCAAAAAGCACTCATTGAAGCACTGAACCAAGCGGTAGAATCTGGAAAAATAAAATTATGGAAGGTGAAGTAAATGGCAAAACTTGTATTTAAACCAACTCAAATTGTAGAATCTCAAGAACAAATTGAAATTGCTATTTCAGAAAAATATAAAAAATTTCACAAGGCAGAAACAGAAGAAGAATATGAGGTAGATACAGAAGGCAACATTATTGAGCAGTACCAAGGTCCTTCCATTGATGAAATTGAAGAAGAACTCCAAAGATATAGAGCAGAAACAGAAGAACAAGTTCGCCAACTTTTAGCTGATGCCAAACAACAAGCGGAAAGAATCATAGAAGAAGGAAAAACTAGAGCCTTTCAACTCATCCAAGATTCTAAAGAAAAAGTCAAAATTGAAGAAGATGCAGCAAAAGCCAAAGCAGATCAAATTTTAGATCGTGCAAAATTAGAAGCTGAACGCATGATAAAAGAAGCAGAAATGAAAGTCACAGAAATAGAACATGAGGCTTATCAAAGCGGATATGATGCAGGTAGAGAAGTTGGATTTAAGAAAGGACAAGCAGAAGTCCGCAGACTAATAGATAGATTAGGAACTATTGTAGGAAAAGCCATTGACATTCGAGAAGATATCATCCAAGCCTCAGAAAAGCAAATGGTAGAAATGATTTTAATTATTGCTCGCAAAGTAATCAAAGATGAAATCGTCGAACGCAAAGAAATTGTTCTAAACAACATTAGGGAAGCTCTCAAACGCATTAAAGATAGAGACAGAGTGGATATTCGAGTTAACTTTTCTGATCTTGAAATTACAACTGCTCATAAAGATGAGCTTATTAAACTTATGGAATCTTTGCGTAAGGTGAATATTTATGAAGACTCTAGAGTTGATAGAGGTGGAGTGATCATCGAAACTGACGTTGGCGCTATAGATGCTCGCATATCTACACAATTGAAAGAAATTGAAGAAGCTATTCGAAACGCTGAACCCATCTAAAATGATTGAAAAAAAGTTCACAGAAAAGATTGATATTCTTTCTAAATATCTTCTAATTTTAGGAAAAACTGAACCTATCCGAAAAAGTGGAAAAGTTGTGAAAATTGTTGGAAACATCATTTATTCAGAAGGACCTCCCGACTCAAAAGTGGGAGAAATAATGGACGTTGAGCGACAAGATCGAAAAGGCTATCTACAATGTGAAATTGTAGGTTTTGATGGTCATAAATATGCCCTTATGCCTCTAGGAGAAATAGATGGAATTTTTCCAAAAGCCGCTGTTTACTCTTCTGGAAAAAAACTAACTCTCCCCGTTGGGGACATGTTACTTGGAAGAATTATTAACGGAGCCGCAAAAAGTATTGATGGAAAAGGAATTCTTATTTCTAAAGAAGAAAGAAATCCCGATGCAGATCCAATTACCCCTCTAGAAAAGCCACTCATTACGGAAATTCTTTCTACTGGAGTAAGAGCAATTGATGGCCTCATGACTGTGGGACGAGGGCAAAGAGTTGGGATATTTTCTGGAACAGGAGTTGGAAAATCTAGTTTGCTAGGAATGATTGCTAGATACACAAACGCGGATGTGAACGTTTTTGCTCTCATAGGAGAAAGGGGTAGAGAGTTAAATGAATTCTTAGAGAATGAATTAGGAGAAGAAGCTCTAGCCAAGACAGTTGTATTTACTGCAACATCCGATGCTCCAAAACAACAACAAGTAAATGCCGCTCTTCTTGCTACAACAGCAGCTGAATACTTTAGAGACAAAGGTTTACATGTAAATTTAATGATGGATTCCCTAACTCGTTTTGCTCATGCGTTACGTGAAATAGCAATCTCACAAGGAGAACCAGCTATTACTAGGGGATTTTCTGCTAGTGTATTTTCCAAAATGGCAAGGCTTGTAGAACGTTCCGGTACAAGTTCCAAAGGTGGAAGCATTACAGGTTTTTATTCTATTTTAACAGAACCAGATGAAATGAATGATCCAATTGCCGATGCAATTCGAGGTTATTTAGATGGACACATTGTTTTAAATCGAAATTTAGCAGAAAAAAACCACTATCCCGCTATTGATGTTCCAGCTTCTCTTTCTAGAGTTATGCAAAGAATTGTCACAGACAAACACTACATGTACGCCGGATTTGTGAGAGAGCTAATTAGTGCTTATAATTCTGTAGAGGAACTCATTCGCTTAGGAGCTTATGTAAAAGGCTCCGATCCAAAAGTAGATTTAGCCATTGCTAAAAAAGAAGAAATTGACAATTATTTAAAACAGAAAATTGAGACCCGAGCAACTTTTCAAGAAAGTCTAAATAAACTAAGAGATATTTTCTTATCTTCACAAGAAGAGTATTAGGATAAACTCATGAAGAAATTTAAATTTAAACTAGAAACAGTTCAAAATTTAAGAAAAAAAAAGGTAGAAGAGGAAATTCGTAAACTATCGATTGTTGTAGGACAAGTAAATAAATTATCAAATGAAATTCAAGAGAACAATTCTGCTATCAATAAAACAATAGAAAACTTTGAAAATATTGTAGGAGAAGATATAAATTATTTACGAATTGTAGATAATTATGTAAAACTTTTAAATGTAAAAAATGAACAACTAAAAATAGAAATACAAGAACAAAATGAAAACTTAAATAATGCAATACAAAAAGTTATTGAAGCAAGAAAAGAAGAAAAAATTATAGAAATTTTAAGAGAAAAAAAATACAAAGAATATTACGATCGAATACTTCGTTACGAACGTTCAGAAGAAGACGAGGCAAACCTAAGGGAAGTTGTGGAAGATAAAAGGGGTCTTCGTCATGAAACAGTTGAAACAACTCAACCAAAAATTCCAAGAGTTCCTAAATTTTATAAAAAGAAACACGTTCCAGCTAATGAATATGAAAAAGTTATGGAATACTATGAATCTCTCAAAAAGTTATATGGTGGAAAGTGAAACTTTGTTTACAATTTTTAATTTAAGTACAGAACAAACTTCTAAAGAGTTCCAAGTAACCAAAGGACTTATAAACTTAGGAAATAAGATTGAAATTCTCCGAGAAAAAGTAAATCATTTAAACAATAAAATCCGAAATGACTCTTAAAGGAGGAAACAATGGTACTCGCTGAAAAAATGCGAATTTTTTATTTAGTCTTAGTAATATTGTTCTTGCTTGCTATAGGTTTTTTTATGTTTGATTACTTTCGCATTATTGAGGCAGAAGAAATTTTTCCATTCTTAGCAAAAAAACCCTCCGTAGTAAATTGGGATCAAGAATCTCCTACAGAAATAGAAAAATTAGAAATTGAAAAAGCAAAAACTCGAATCATTGAAGAAATGAATGAAATCGAAAGGCTTCGAAATGAATTGCAGTTAGAAAAAGAAAAATTACAAGCAGAAGCTGCAGATTTAGAAAGAATTCGACAAGGAATTAAAGAAAAAGAAAGAGAACTAAAACAAAAATCAAAAGAAGAAGAAAGTCGAAAAAATAAGCTAAAAGTTCTTGCTTCTAAAATTTCTAACATGCCACCTCCTAAAGCTGTGGAACTACTTTCCAACTGGCCCGATCAAGATATTATAGATGTTTTTAAACAAATGGACAAAGATGCAGAAGAAGAAGGTAGACCAACAATTACAAACTATCTTTTAACTTTATTTAATGAAAAACGTCGAGCGGTAATAGCAAACAAATGGTTAGATAGTGAAGCTGAAAAAGTTCCAGAAGAAAACATAAATTCATTACTTGAAGAAGTAAATTGATATCGGAGAATAAATTGAGTAGAACAGAACTTTATGGACAAAAAATTAGTTCACTCACGAACTTATGGATTTCTATTTTAAAAAAATTTATTTTTTTAAAATACAATCTTTTTGAAGAAACTAAAATTGAGTTAAAAGCAACTGAGTTTCCAATTATAAATAGATTGAGTCTTTTAAAAAACCAAAATGGAAATTCCGTAAACGACGGTTTAGTCGTTGGCACTGTACGAATGGGATATGGACATCACCGTATGGCATATGCACTTTACACTTGGGCAATTGCAAAAGGAAATAATGCCTTTTTACATGATATTTTAGCCTTAGATTGTAAAGAGTCCACTGCAATCAAAGAGATTGATGGACTTTATAGCCAAATGAGTAAATGGTCATCTGAAATAGGAGGTTTTGTAGAGTGGATTTGGGGACAAATCACATCAAGTGGAAATATTGCTTCTTTAGAAATTTCACTCCAACTTGCCGAAAGATATAAAAATTTACTAAATGGAGTTCCTAAACACATTCCCTATCTTTCAACCTACCCTTTAAATGGACAAATTGCCGTTGCTTATGGAATCAAAAAGGTTATTCATTTAATTCCAGACAATTATCCCCAATACTTTTTATTGACACCGGGTGCTATTAATCTAGTTCAAAGTCCAGCTTCCTATATGAAATTTATTGAAATGGGAGTTCCCAAAGAAAGCCTACAGATTGCAGGACACTGGGTTTCTCATAAATTAGCCAATGAGGCAATTTCCAATTCAGAACTTAGAATCCAAAGAGCTGAAAAAAAACTTAAACGACGTTTTCTCATTCCCATTGGGGGAGCAGGGGCTCAAAAATCTTATTTAATCTCTCTGCTAGATTCATTGAGTTCAAAGATTAAAGATAAGAAATTAAAATTATGGGTAAATACGGGAGATCATAAAAATCTTTTTGAAGACTTAAAAGTTTTTCTTACAAGCAAACAAATTCCTTTTCATATTATTTATGGACGAGAGGAACTTCTGGGTTTTTGTGAAAAACGAAAACTCAATAACTTTCAAGAGGAAGAAGAAAATTCACTTGTTTTATTTCATTTCTCCAATCATTTTGAGGCATTCAGTGCAACTGATATTTTAATGGAAATTGCAGATGTGTTAGTTACTAAACCTTCAGAGCTTGCTTTTTTTCCAATTCCAAAAATTTTTATTCGTAGAGTAGGAGATCATGAAGCAGCCTCTGCTTTTCGTTCTATGGAATTAGGAGAAGGTACTATGGAATGTAGAGAGTCCGAGCATGCAGTAGAAATGATTCGTTTCTTTTCTGAAACCGATGGAATCTTCATTCGCATGAATGAATGCATTATTCGTAATTCTAGAGAAGGCATATACGATGGAGCCAAATTTGCAGTAGATTTAGCTACATCTAAAACATGAAAAAATATTTTCTAAAACGTCTAGCCCTTATAGTTCCTACTCTCATTGGAATTACGTTTATTGTATTCATGATTTCTCACTTAGCACCTGGTGGACCTCTAGAAAGTGAGATTGCAAAACTTAGAAGTTTAAGCTCTCTTTCTGGTGCAAGCTCTAAACAAATTGATGAAAGAGAAATTGAACTCATCAAAAAACGCCTTCATTTAGATAAGCCTTTGCCTATTGCTTATTTGTATTGGATAAATCAAGTTTTGCATTTTGATTTGGGAGAATCTAGAATTAATTACAAGAAAGTTTCTAATCTTATTTTAGAAAAATTACCCATTTCACTTACCTTTGGACTAACTGGTTTTTTTTTATCTTATCTTATCTGCATTCCACTTGGAATCATGAAGGCTCTCAAGCAGGGCGAAAAGTTTGATATTCTTACAAGTGTCATTATTTTTTTTACTTACTCTATGCCCACCTTTGCTCTTGCTATGCTTTTGTTGTATGTGTTCGCGTCAGGTGAAGTATTTTCTCTTTTTCCATTAGGACATGAGGTTTCCGATAACTATGAATCTTTGAGTCCTTTTGAAAAAGTTTTAGATTGGGCACATCACATGTTTTTACCCGTTGTGTGCTATACTTTTCATTCTTTTGCAGTTCTTACTATTCTTATGAAAAACTCTCTCTTAGAAGAAATAAGTAAGGATTACGTACGAACTGCCGTTGCAAAGGGGCTTACTTTTAAACAAGCCGTTTTTCGACATGCTTTTCGAAATTCTCTTATTCCAATTGCTACTGGTTTTGGAAATAATTTAAATCTTATTTTAGCTGGTTCTTTGATTATTGAACTTGTATTTAATATAGATGGAATAGGTCAATTAAGTTTTACAGCAGTCAACCAAAGAGATACGGATTTACTTATGGGACTTTTACTCATTCAAAGTTTTCTTTCTCTTATAGGAAACATTCTATCTGACTTGTGTTATGTAATTGTAGATCCAAGAATACAGTTTGAATAAAAAAACATAAATTTAAAAATTTTTTATTTTGAAAATTTCATAAGAGCTACATGAGCAATAAACTCATAGTTTCAAAAAAATTTGGCTTTTTTCTATAAGCTCACCTTACAAACTTGCTTTATGAATAACTCTGAAGAAATTGAAAAAACTCTTAAGTTTAG
>CALDSP010000087.1 GCA_937924465.1 uncultured Leptospiraceae bacterium | reverse complement strand
TGTTCTTCATCAATAATCAAAAGTCCTAAATTTTTAGGACGAATTTGATTTCCAAGGAGAATATGCGTTCCAATTAACATATCCAAATCCCCTTTATTAAATGCATGAATTGTGTTTTTAATCTCCGACCTACTTCTAAATCTAGAAACCATTTCTAGTTTAATTGGATAATTTTTGTAACGCTCCTTAAAATTGTTATAATGTTGTAAAGCAAGAATTGTAGTTGGAGCAACAAACAAAACTTGTTTTCCAGAAAGAATTGCTTTAAAGGCCGCCCGAATAGCTACTTCAGTTTTCCCATAACCAACATCTCCACAAATGAGTCTATCCATTGGTTTAGGAGATTCCATATCGGCTTTGACTGCCTCAATTGCTGCAAGTTGATCAGGAGTTTCTTCATATTCAAACTCTGCTTCAAACTCTTCTTGCCAAATTGTATCTTTGGGGAAAGCATATCCTTGTAATTTAAGCCTGTTAGAATACATAACAAGTAAATCTTCTGCTAAACGACTAACTGCACCCTTCACTCTTTCTAACTTTTTTTTCCATTGGCTTTTTCCTAAAGAATCTAGCTGTGGACGTTCCGTGCCACCAATGTATTTTTGAACAAATGAAATTTGATCTAAAGGAACAAAAAGAGTATCTCCATCTGCATATTCTAACTTTAAGAAATCTCGAATCTTTCCATCGGCTTTTACTTTTTCTAATTTTACAAAACGTCCTACTCCATGATTTACGTGAACAATATAATCTCCTTCTTTTAAATCAATAAAAGATTCAATTGCTTTTGAAGCTTTCTTTTTAAATTTGGTTTTCTTTTTATATTCCCTTCCAAAAATATCATTATCTGTCCAAATATGAAGTTTTTCGTCTTGTAAAATAAAACCTTTTCGTAATTCAGATAAAGCAAGAGAAAGAGTATTTCCTTTTAAATTTAGATCAAATGGACTAGGTTCATCTTCCGAACTAGATATGAGAGTAATCTTTTGTTCTTTAAATAAATTAGCTAATCTTTCTGTTTGAGCTTTAAAAGAAGATGTAATAAGTATATTAGAATTTTCTAATATATGTAATTCCTCTATTTTTTCTCGAACATCTCGAATTTTTCCTTTGAATGAATCAACTTCAGAAATTTTTAAATCAATTTCACTATTAGTAGATTTTAATGAATAAATATGAATTCCAAAATTAGAGTGAATAACATTCCATTCGTTTGCGAAACTAAGCAAATTTTTTGGATTTAAACATATAATTTCTTTACTTCTTTTTTCAAAGAGACTTTCGTACTCTCTTTTTATTTTTAGGCTTCTTTCTGTAATCTCATTTTTATTTGGAAAAATAATAGAACAATCATTTTCAAAATAGCTTAAAATCCCTTGAGGAGAATGAACTAAGGGAATTAGTTCTTCATAAAAAATAAAATCTCCATCTTCATGGATTGGAAATTTTAAAGACTTAGGATAAGAAAAAATTTTTTCTTTTAGAACTTCTTTTTCTTTAGATGTTAAAAAAAACTCATCACAAGGAAGAATAAATACATTTTGAATACTTGAAATTGATTTTTGAGTAGCTGGATCAAAAATTCTTATGTTTTCAATTGTATCCCCAAAAAAATCCAAACGGATTGGATAATTTAAATAACTAGAATAAATATCAAAAATTCCTCCCTTGATTGAAAAAGTTCCAAACTCTTCGCAAAATTCTTCTCTTCTATATCCAAGTTCAGTAAGTTCTTTTGCTAAATTTGAAATATTTTTTTCATCTCCTATTTTCAATTCAATTGTCTTTCCTAAAAGATTTGGTTTTGGAGGAACTGTTTGCAAAAGTCCCATAACCGAAGTAAAAATAAGAGCAGATTTATTTGATAAAATTCTTGTGAGGGCTTTAATTCTATCTAACTTTAGTTCAGAAGGATAATGAGAATATTCATAAGGAATGCCTTCATTTCCCGGAAAGAAAATCACTTCGTCCTTATTGAGAAAAGACAGGCTCTCTCTAAAAGCTAACTCTGCTTCTTGGTTATAAGGATAAACAACAAAAGTAAATTCACCTAACGTTTGATAAATAACGGAAGACAAAAAAGAAAAAGCAGAACGTGGGATTCCATAGAATTCAAAAAATTTTTGATTTTTATAAAGTTTTAAAAAGTTTGCTTGTTTTAATTTGGTTGAATAAATTTGAATTAAATTATTCATACCTTAAAGATATGGTTGTCAATCAGTCTAACCTCTCCTACATAAACAGCAATTCCAATAAATATTTCCTCTTTAAGTTCAAAAATTTCCATTAGATCTCTAGCATTAAGAATGGAAATATATTCCACGCGAATAAGAGGGGAAGTCAAAAGTACTTCTTGAATCACTTGAGTTAGTTCTTCAATAGTAGTTGCTTTTTTTCTACAATATTCTTCTGCTATTTTTAATGACCTATAAATAAGGGTAGCCGCTTCTAATTCTTCAGAATTTAGCCTTGCGTTACGTGAACTTTTAGCAAGTCCTGAACTCTCTCGCACTGTATCGACTCCTATAATTTCTATAGGAAACATAAGTTCTTTTACAAATTCTTTGACTATTAAATATTGTTGATAATCTTTTTTTCCAAAAAATGCTACATTAGGTTGAATAACATGAAATAATCTTCCAATTACCATAATTACTCCTTCAAAATGTCCATGTCTATGCGAACCACAAAGTTTATCCATTAAATGAGGAATTCTCATTTTAAGAGTAGAAATTGGTCCTTCAGGATAAATTTCCTCTACACTTGGTAAGAAAACTATATCTATATTTAATTCTTCACAAAGTTTTAAATCTCTCTCGGTGTTTCTTGGATATTTTTGATAATCCTGTATATCATTAAATTGAGCTGGATTTACAAAAATAGAAACTACAACTAGGTCTGATACTTTTTTGCATTCTTCCATAAGTTTAAGATGGCCCTCATGCAAATAGCCCATGGTTGGAACAAATCCAATTTTCTTTCCTTCTTTCTTTCTTTCAGTAAGTAAATCTTTTATCTCATTGATCGTACTTATAACTTTCAAATTGTCCTCACTTTTACGGATGTTCCGTGTTCTTCGTCTAGCCCTTCCATCTCACTCATAATTTTTACATATGGATAAAGTTGAACTAAAGAATCTTTTTGGATTTCTTGATAGGTAACTCTTTTTAAAAAGGTATCCACACCTAAAGAAGAGTAAACTCGACTCATTCCTGCTGTTGGTAAGATATGATTTGTTCCACTTATATAATCTCCCATTGCTACTGGAGAATACTCTCCTAAAAATACAGAACCCGCATGACGAATTTTTTCAAAGTCTTCTTTATAAGTTTGAGTTTGAATTTCTAAGTGTTCAGGTGCAAATTCATTTGAAAAATATATACATTCTTCTATATTAGGAAAAACGAATATAGCACTATTTTTATAAATAGAATTAGATTTCATTTCATAACGTTTAGGACGTTCCTTAAGAGCTTTTTCTATTTCTTCTGAAACTTTCTTTGCAAGCTCTATAGAATTAGTTGCTAAAATAGCAATAGAATCTTCTCCGTGTTCGGCTTGACTTAACATATCACAAGCAAGCCACATTGGATTAGCAAACTCATCTGCAACAATAAGAACCTCACTTGGTCCTGCTGGACTTTCAATCCCAATTTCTCCAATACTTGCAAGATAAGTTTTAGCTGCTGTCACATAACGATTTCCCGGACCAACTACAAAATCTACCTTAGGAATGCTTTCTGTTCCAAATGCAACTGCAGCTATAGCCTGTGCTCCGCCAACGGTTATAATGTTGTTTACTCCACAAATCTTAGCAACATAAAGTAAAACAGGATTTAACTCTCCATTTTTCTCTGGTGGTGTAACTAAGGAAATGTTGTTTACACCCGCTAATTTAGCCGGAATAACTCCCATAAGCACACTAGAAGGATAAAATGCTTTCCCGCCCGGAGCATAAACTGCTACAGAATCAACTGGAGTAAATTTAAACCCAAGTCGATTTCCATGAATAATTGTCTCCTGAAATCTTGGAATTTGAAGAGAATGAAAGGCTTCAATATTTTCTTTTGCTTTTAAGAAGGCTTCTTGAACTTCTTGAGGAATATTGACTTCAAGATTCTTTACCTCAAACACAAACTGTTTTAATTTAACTTCATCAAATTTTTCCGTATATTGCAAAACGGCTTTGTCCCCGTTTTGTTCTACATCTTTGATAATTGGTAAAACAATATTTGTAGCCTCAAGAAGGTTGGATTTAGCCCGTTTCAAATAAGATTGAAATTTTGTCTTTTCTTTAAAACTAACCTGTACGATCGGAATAGTCATATTTTCCAAAAATTGAATTTAAATAAAATTGACTATCAAAAAAAGACTAAACTCCAAAGACAGATTATAGTGTTTGAATTTCTAAGTTTTTTTAGAAAGTATCTTTTCTTTTAGTTTTAATCCTTTTAGATCATTTGGTTTTTGTTCTAAAAACTTATTTATATTCTCTTCTGCTAAGTCCAATTGTCTAAGTTTATAAAATATAGTTGCTAAACGGTAATAAGTCATAGGATAAGTCTTTACGTACTCTATGGCTTGTTGGAAAAAGTTCAGAGCTTCATCGACTTGGTTTTGTTTTAAAAACTGCAAGGCTTTTCCATAAATTTTTTGAAACAAATCCCATTTAGGATCGACCTCTAAAGCAATCATAGAAATATCATCTCGAATTGGTGCATAAGAAATATGAGAATTCAGAGATTGAATGAGATACTTAATTTGTTCTTCTAGTGGTAAATCTTTCGTATTATTTAAAACTTCTGTAACCCTTTCAATTCCAAACTCCTCTCCTTGTGGATTTTTATGTTCTATAAGTCCATCCGTATAAAGATAAAATCTATCTCCTGCTTTTAACTGAAGTTCCCTATCTTCATAAAAATCATTTGCATCTTTCAAAGAACCTAAGAACATCCCTTCTGTATCTAGAAGAAAGTAATCATTTTTGGAAATATCATAATAAATAGCTCTAGTGTGAGCAGCATTAGAGTATTTCACTCTATGCCGTTTATCAATTCTAATTAAAAAACAAGACATATAATCGCTTGTTTTAATTCGTTCTACTAAATCTAAATTAACTTTTTTAAATATATCCGATGGATTTAATCCTTCTTTCAAGTGAATACTAAAAGCTTGTTTTGCTGCCATTGTAATTAAAGCAGCAGGAACTCCATGTCCAGAAGCATCTCCTAATAAAACATAAATTTCATTTGAAAAATAAAATACATCATAGTAATCACCAGAGACTTTTCCTAAAGGCTTGTAATATGTTGTAAAGCAAATCCCATTCCAAACTGGTAATTGTGCAGGAAGGATTCCTTTTTGAATATCTGCAGCAAAGTTTAGTTCTGTTTCTAACATTCGATCTTTAATTTTTAACTCTTCTAAAGCATTATTTAACTCTTTAGTTCTTTGCTTTACTTTTTCTTCCAAACTTTGTTGATATTCTTGAATAGTTTTACTTGCTTTATTGATTCCATGTGCCACATTGAGAAATTCTTTATCCAAAGAACGGGAGAAAATTTGACCACTTCCTCCTTTCATTAAATCATAAGAAGCATTTTCAATTTGTTTGAGTGAGCTATAAATAAGTTCAAAAGTAGCATAAGCCAAAAGCATTGAAACTACAACAGACAAAAAAGCAAATCCCCAAACCTTATCCATTTCCGTTTGATTATAATATGTTAAAGTATTAGAAAGAAATAAATTTATGATAAAAAGTAAAATAAATAGTAAAAGTTTAATTTTAATGGAGGAGACAGAGCGATCAATGTAATGAATTTGTTTTTCATGTAAAATTTTTTTGCAATTTTCTCTTTCTTTTCCTGTCAAAAACTCAGACAAAACATAAGTAAAACTCAAAGCAATGAAAATAGCAATAATCGTAATAACTAAAATTGAAATCATTAAATTCACCCGAAATCCTTCTGTGAAATAAGTAACTATAATCATAATCATTGCTAAAAAAAATATCCATATTGCTAGATTGATAGCATTGAAAAGAGGAAAATAATTTAATGCTTTCAACAATTCTTTCAATTCTGATACTTTTAAACTTTCAAGAAACTGAATTTCATTGTTGCTATTTACAATAATATAAGAATTTAGAGTATTGCTTGTACTTCCAAAAGAAGGAACCCCTAATTTGTGGAAAATTCCAAGTTGAGTAGCAATCATGACCCACCAAGTTAGAATCCCTATTTTTAAAATAAGAAGGCTTAACTCTGAAATTTCTACTCCCACGGCATCAAAATAATAAAGAGCAAATAGAGAAGCAATAACTCCCGAAACCGCCGTCGAAAATAAAGAAACTGCTAAAGTATAACAAAAGTATTTTACAAAAAAAGTAAATATTTTCCTAAATTGAAAAGTTTTTTGCCTTTTAGGTTCTAGTTCTTTTTCTTGTGACATGTTATCAAATAAAATGAATTTGATAATTTTTACAATTCAGAATTTATCTTAAAATTTACTTTTCAAGTAGTCATAATTTTAAAATTTGACATGTAATGAATGAAAAGCTAAAATCTGAAATAGAACGGCGCAGAACTTTTGCAATCATTGCCCATCCTGATGCAGGAAAAACAACGCTCACAGAGAAACTTTTACTTTATGGTGGAGCCATTCAACTTGCAGGAGCTGTGAAAGCTCGTAAAGAAAGACGCTCTGCCACCTCTGACTGGATGGCAATGGAAAAAGAACGTGGAATTTCTATCACATCTGCCGCTCTTCAATTTGAATATAAAAACTATGTCTTAAATTTACTAGACACACCTGGACACGAAGACTTTTCAGAAGATACTTACCGGACTCTCATTGCAGCAGATTCTGCTGTTATGGTTTTGGATGCTGCCAAAGGAGTGGAGCCTCAAACTAGAAAGCTATTTAAAGTTTGTAAAGATAGAGGTATTCCTATCATTACATTTATCAACAAGATGGATAGACCTGCCAAAAATTTATTTGGATTGTTAGATGAAATTGAAGAAGTCCTAAAAATTACGGCTATCCCACAAGTTTGGCCCATAGGAAGTGGATTTGACTTCAAAGGAGTGTACGACAGAAAAGAAAAACAAGTTCATCTTTTTGAAAAAACTCCGGGAGGAGCACACATTGCACCTGTAAATGTAAGTGGAATCAATGATCCTACGTTGGACGCCAAAATTGAACCGGATTTGTTAAAACAAGTACGAGAAGAAGTTGATTTACTTGAACATGGAATTGAGCAATTTGATAAAGAAAAATTTTTAAATGGAAAAATAACTCCTGTATTTTTTGGGTCTGCCGTAAATAATTTTGGAATTCAACTTTTCTTAGATAACTTTCTAGAACTTGCTCCTGCACCTTACCATATTCCTTTAGAAGATGGAAACTTTTTAGATCCTGTAAACTCTTCTTTCTCTGGATTTGTATTTAAAGTTCAAGCCAATATGAATAAGGTACATAGAGATAGAATTGCTTTCATAAGAGTTTGCTCGGGCAAGTTTGAACGTGGTTTAACTGTAAATCACAATCGTTTAGAAAAATCAGTGAAATTATCCTCTTCTTTTGCTTTTTTTGGTCAAGATAGAAACACTATAGATGAGGCATATCCCGGAGATATTATTGGACTCATAAATCCAGGGACTTTTCGGATTGGAGATATTTTAGCAGAAAGTGTTCCTCCAGCTATTCGTCCACTTCCAGTGTTTCCTCCCGAACTCTTTGCTACTATTTCCTGCACAGACACTTTATCTCTTAAATCTTTCAAGAAAGGAATTGAGCAACTTGCTGAAGAAGGAATCTTACGAATTTATTCTTCCAAACAAATAGGAAGTGGAAATCCAATTGTAGGAGCAATGGGACAGCTTCAATTTGAAGTTTTTCAAAGAAGATTGTTAGACGAGTACAATGTAAAAACTAATTTACAAATGTTACCCTATACCGTATGTCGTTGGGTGAAAGCGAATTGTGTAAATGATGTTCCAAGTTTAGCCAATCAAGTTTTTGATAAAGATGGAAGACTTGCTTTGTTGTTTGAAGGAGAATGGGAATTTCAGTATTTCCAAAAAAACAATCCCAAAATTGAATTAGTAGAAAATCCTGAATATGTATAGAATAGGAAATGGAATTGATTTTCATAAATTAGAAATCAATTCAGAACGTCCATTTATTTTAGGAGGGTTTGTAATTCCAACTGAATATTCATTAGTCGGACATTCCGATGCGGATGTTTTACTTCATGCAATAGCAGACTCTATTTTAGGAGCTTTAGCGTTGGGTGACATTGGGGAGTACTTTCCAGACACAGATCCAAAATGGAAAAATATGAATTCAAAACTAATTATAGAAAAAACTCTAAAACTAATGCATGAAAATAATTATGGACTTATTAATATAGATTCTACAATTCTTGCAGAAAAACCTAAACTCTCTCCTTATCGTTTGGATATTCGTAAAACGTTAAGCAACATTCTAAACATTCCCATAGAAAACATTTCTGTAAAAGCTACAACTACCGAAAAAATGGGTTTTATAGGTAGAGGAGAAGGAATTGGAGTTTTTACAACTAGTTTATTAGGTAGTAAAGTATAACTTAAAAACTAAACATAGAGTGAACAGCAGTAGAGTCATTTAGAAAATTTAGTAACTCACTACTTACTTAATTTTTTAGACAATGGTTTAAAAAATCGGGCTCTATGAAGTGATAGAGCCCAAACCAGACACACAATTTATCTAATATAAAGATCGGAAGATTCCAAAATTTCACTGAAAAAATTTTGTCTTATGAAAAATTTTGTAAATCATACAACCAGACTGTTTTTCATTTTTAATCTAAAGATATGTAGTAACTAGTAGCTCATTTTTAATGAGTAAAAAGTTCAGAATAATTTTTTAATCACTAAATAAACTAATATTTTCTATAACCATAACTTTCTAGAAAACTTTTTAGCCTATTCAAAGAAGGATTCTCGCCAGTATGAGCAATTCCTCTATGAATGTAATCCAAAAGCCTTTCGTTGTATAAATTGCAACTGTTTACATCAGCTCCTAGGCGAATGAGTTCTGCAATAACAGGGTAATTTGGTTCTTGCCATTCATGAGGTGGAAGCTCGGGATCTGTACCAGCTGCATAAAACAAAACAGGGTTACCTATAATATTATCTCTATCGTTGACATCCACTCCTTTCTTAACCCATTCTCTAACCTCTTCCACCGTAATTCCAATCTTCATGAGAGGATTTTTTTGTGGCTTTTCAAGAGAACGCTTACGAATAAAACTGCGAATTTCAAACAACAAGGCTCGACTTTCTTCTTTTGCTTCCGTAGGAGAATTGTAACGAAACTCAACTCGGATTAAAGGAGATTGTAAAATTATGTTAGAAAATTTTATAAAGAAATTTCCCTTTAAAATATTCTGTTTACTTGGGGCACCAAAAGCGAAGATTTGAAAACCAAACATACCAAAATTGCGAACCTGAAAATCTAAAAAATCAACTGGATCAGGAAGTTCTACTCTAGAGAGAGTAAATCCACCTTTTGTAACTGTATGAAAAATTTTTCCTAAATTTGATTTTTGCAAAGTATAAACGAAATCAAAAGCTTGAAAAAAAAAAGTATAAATCATTTTTATTAAAATAAGCAATCCAA
>CALDSP010000086.1 GCA_937924465.1 uncultured Leptospiraceae bacterium | reverse complement strand
ACACTCCAGTAGAACATTCTAAAGAAATTTTTGAACATTTAAAATCTCCTCAAAAAAAATTAGTTCTTACAGATTGGGGTTCTAAACATGCAAAATCGATTGATGATAATTACGAAAAATTTGAAAAAATTGTTTTAGACTTTCTAATAGAAATTGGCTATTTGCAGTATGAACGTGCTTACGTTGTACGATGATTTAAAGAATGGAAATCGAAGGGCTTTAGCTAAAGCGATTACTTTAGTAGAGAGCACAAATCCAAAGCACAAAGAACAAGCCACAGAACTTTTAAACTTGGTTACAAGTAATAAAAGAGAGTCTTTTATTCGTGTAGGAATTAGTGGGGTTCCGGGAGCAGGGAAATCTACTTTTATTGAAGCATTTGGAAATTTTGTTGTAAGTCAAGGTCATAAAGTAGCAGTACTTGCTGTGGATCCAAGTTCTCCCATTAGTGGTGGGAGTATTCTTGGAGATAAAACACGTATGATGGAACTTGCCATAAATGAAAATGCTTTTATTCGCCCTTCTCCATCTTCTGGAAACTTAGGAGGGGTTGCTAGAAAAACAAGAGAAACCATCCAACTTTGTGAAGCAGCTGGATTTGATGTAATTTTTGTAGAAACAGTAGGAGTAGGTCAGTCAGAAATTGCCGTGAGTGAAATGACAGATTTCTTTTTAATTTTATTGATTGCAGGTATTGGAGATGAACTACAAGGAATCAAAAAAGGAATCATTGAAATGGCTGATCTCATTTTAATAAACAAAGCCGATGGCGAAAACAAAGTCCAAGCAGAAATTACACGAAAAGATTATTTAAATGCATTGCATTATACTCAACCCAAATATTTTGAATGGAAAACAGATGTATTAACTATTAGCGCTTTACGTAAAAAAGGAATTGAAACAGTTTGGGAAAAAATAAAAGAGTTCAAAAATACGTTAGGTGACAAATTTTATATCAATCGAAAAAAACAAGAAAGTAAATGGCTTTGGGAAAATATAAAAAACGAATTTATAAGTGAACTACAAAACTTAAAAGATACAAATTTAAAAATTCAAGAAATCGAAAAAAATCTTTCCCAAATTTCAATTCGAGAAGCCACAAAACAAATTCTAAACATATATAAAAAGGAGTCTTTATGAATTCCCATGAACTCTTTGAAAGAGCCAAAAAAGTAGCTCCGGGAGGTGTACACTCTCCTGTACGATCTTTTCGAAGTGTAGGAGGAGAGCCCATATTTTTTAAATCCAGTAAAGGAGCTTATCTTTATGATATAGAGGGAAAAGAATATGTTGATTTTTGTTTAAGTTTTGGTCCACTCATTTTAGGTCACAGAGATCCAGAAGTAGAAGACGTTGTGCGCGAGACTATAGAGCTTGCTTGGACCTTTGGTGCATGTGAGCCATATTCTTTAGAATTAGCGGAATTCATAGTCAATGAAGTTCCATGGGTAGAAAAAATTCGTTTTGTTTCCTCTGGAACAGAAGCAGTCATGAGTGCCCTGCGTGTAGCAAGAGCTGCTACAGGTAGAGATAGAGTCTTGAAATTTGATGGTTGCTACCATGGACATTTAGATGCCTTGCTTGTGAAGTCTGGTTCAGGACTTGCTGGTGAACCTTCTTCAGATAGTGCCGGAATTAGTGCAAGACAAATGGCCGATACTTTGGTTTTGCCTTTAGATGATGAAAAACAAGTAGAAGAGCTTTTTGAAAAATATGGGAAGGAAATTGCTGTACTTGCTATAGAACCTATGCCTGCAAACTATGGTTTACTTTTACAAAGAAAAGAATTTTTACAAAAAATTACGGACGTTGCGCGACAATATGGGACTTTAGTTTTATTTGATGAAGTAATAAGTGGGTTTCGGGTTGGAATGCGTGGTTATAGTGAAATAGTTGGAATTGAACCAGACATTGTTACTTATGGAAAAATTATTGGGGGAGGATTTCCAGTAGGTGCATATGCAGGAAAAGCTAAACTTATGGATTTAGTTGCACCCTCTGGACCTGTTTACCAAGCAGGAACACTCAGTGGAAATCCCGTTGGAATGAGAGCAGGACTTGCCACACTTAAGAAACTCAAAACTCAAAATGTCTATAAAACTTTACAAGAACGAACTTTGTCGTTTACGAAAGAAGCAGTTTCTATTTTAAATAAAAATTCCAATATTGAATGGGATGTAAGCACAGAAGCCTCTATTTTTTGGTTTCATCAAAAAACAGACAAACCAATTCGGGCAATTTCACAAATTCCAGAGTATCACAAAGAAAACTTTGCAAAACTTTTTCATGCTCTTTTAAAACAAGGAATTTATTTTGCACCCTCTGGTTACGAAGTAGGATTTCTTTCTCTAGCACATGACGACCAAGTTTTAGAAAAGACGTTAGATGCATTTAAAAAAGTAAGTAGTTTATAGAGTAATCAATAAATAAAGATAATTAACAAAAAACTTTGCGAAATTATAAAAATTTTTTTAGTTGTCAAGAAACACATTATTGAAAAGTTAACTATTAAAAAACCATTTTCTAAAATAATTATTAAAATTTTCTAATCAAGAAATGAAAGGCATTGTACTTGCAGGCGGAACTGGAACAAGACTTTACCCTATCACAAAAGGTGTTGTGAAGCAGCTTTTACCAGTTTATGACAAACCAATGATTTATTATCCTTTATCAGTGCTAATGCTTGGAGGTATAAGAGAAATTTTAATTATCTCTACACCAAAAGATCTAGATAGATTTAGAGATCTATTCGGTGATGGAAAACATATAGGGCTTACAATAGAATACACAATACAAGAAAAGCCAAATGGAATTGCAGAAGCTTTTCTTATTGCTGAAAATTTTATAGAGAATGATAATATTTGTTTAATTTTAGGAGATAATTTAATCTACGGTCAAGGCTTAACTTCTTTAATAGAAAAATGCAAAAGTAAAGTAGAAACACAAAATAAAAGTGTTATTTTGGGGTATTATGTGGACAATCCAATTGAGTATGGTGTTGTAGAATTTGATAAAAATAATAAAGTTATAAGTATAGAAGAAAAACCCAAAAAACCTAAAAGTAATTATGCAGTAATAGGGCTCTATTTTTATCCAAGTGATGTGGTGCAGATCGCTAAAAATATAAAACCATCCCAGAGAGGAGAATTAGAAATTACTTCTATAAATCAAGAATATTTAAACCAATATAGATTGGATGTGGAGTTATTGGGAAGAGGTTATGCTTGGCTTGACACAGGCACATTTGAGAATCTTCT
>CALDSP010000085.1 GCA_937924465.1 uncultured Leptospiraceae bacterium | reverse complement strand
TTTCAAGAGAGGTTTTTAAATAGACGTGCAATTATATTTGGAGCAAAAGAAATTGAAGAGTATTCCTCTCTTCGAAAGGAAAAGCGAATTTTTAGAAAAAATCCCAAAAGAGCTATCCAACTATTTTTTAAATTTGTAACTGTGAGTCTGAAATATCTTTTATTTTCAAATCAAATAGAAAGAGAGTGGAGAAACTTTTACGAGGAATTAGTTTCAAGAGAATTTTGGGAAAACTATTTAAAATTATAAGAAAAGAGGATTGAGAGTGGAAAGAAATAAAAAAAGAGAACTTGACCTTTTTTTATGAATTTTGTATAGTAAGAGAGTATGTTAAGTTCTCAAATAAAAGATCGCTTAAAAAGTGTGTTTACGGAGGAACAAACCCAAGCTTTGTTAGAAGTTATAAGTATAAGTTATAATGATTTAGTGAAAGTGAATGATTTTAATGAACTCAAAGGAATTGTAAAAGAATTAGCTATAGCCCAGAAAGAAACCCAAGAAGAGTTAAAGCAAACTCAAAAAGAGCTTCGTGAGTTAGCAAGACAAGTAGGTGGACTAAGCATGACAGTAGGCTATAATTTAGAAGATAAGTTATATCCTTATTTAGAAAGGTTTGTAGAAAAAGTATATAAATTAAAAGTTCAAGAAATTATACTTCGAAAAAATCTGATTTATGAAAATGGGAAATTTGATGAAATCAACATATATATAAAAGGGCTATTAGAAAATGAGGTTGTATACACCTTAGGAGAATGTAAAGCGCAAACTTCAAAGAGAGACATACAACGTTTTGTGAATGTATTAGAGCGTTTTGAGTTAATTACGGGGAGTCAAGTATTTCCATTTTTTGTGAGTTATAGTTTTCATCCGGAGGTGGAGGAGTATTTGAAGAAAGAGCATCCGGAAATAAAATATTATAAGACTTATGAGATTGAATTTGGGAGGTATTGAAAAATTGTTTTGTTTAAGGTTATTAGTGATCATAAAAACTTTTTGAAATTATGAAGTTGTAAGTAGTGTTGGTTTGAAGAAAGTTGGTGTTTTTTTATGAATTTTGTATAGTAAGAGAGTATGTTAAGTTCTCAGATAAAAGATCGCTTAAAAAGTGTGTTTACGGAGGAACAAACCCAAGCTTTGTTAGAAGTTATAATTATAAGTTATAATGATTTAGTGAAAGTGAATGATTTTAATGAACTCAAAGGAATTGTAAAAGAATTAGCTATAGCCCAAGTTCAGAGGAGGACACTCCCTAAAATACCAATCTAGCAGAATATGAGTAGAAAGAATACGTTATAGCAAACCCATGGTTTAAGATATTTTTTACACATATTTACAACTCTGACTATTTCTTCAAAATCAACAATGAGTTTATCATTTATGCAATTTACAATTGGAATTTATTCATAATGCTAATTTTTTAAACATATTTTTTATTATTTAAACAAACAGAAATAACTAATCTTCAGTTTTAGAAAAAACATGATCGTTATAATGGATTTCTATCTAGCTATTTCACTTTTTTCTTAAAATTTTTATCCTAGGTACGTTAATTGCTTATTTTTTTAGTGAAAAGGAGTAAAATCTATGGTTATAAAGAAAACACTTATATACTTATTGCTCATATTTTCAATAATTAGTATCAATTTAATTGCTCAAGAGAAGGAAACTGAAACAAAGTGGTATAATAAGATTGAGTTCTCTGGCTTTGTCGATGTCTATTATAATTACACCTTCAATAATAGGCAAGGGGGTACTGCGGATACTTCTGCCACCTTCCATACTTACAATAAGCAATTTGCAGTCAATGCTGTGAAATTAGCAATAGAAAAAGTTGCAGAAAAAGAAAGTCCCTGGGGTTTCCGAATTGACCTACAAAATGGACAAAACTTAGGCTATCAAGAAAGGCCTTTTCAAACGACAAATTCAATCTTTAATATGAATCTACTTCAACAAGGCTATGTTTCTATGTATCTCCCGGTTGGAAAGGGTTTAATTATAGATGCTGGAAAAATGGCAACTCATATTGGCTATGAAGTTTTAGACTCTAAAGATAATATGAATTACACAATTGGGTATATCTTTTTTAATACTATTCCTTTTATAAACACAGGAGCAAGAGCAACCCTAACTCTCACAGAAAAGTATGCATTTGGCCTTTACATTTATAATAGTGCTCAGGGAACTGGCTATACTGGGGGAGCAGGAAATAGTGGTCAACAATTTGGAGCAGTAGGGGTAACTCCCTATGGTGGAACAAATGACACAGTACCAGCGGCTTCCTTAACAAATACAACCCAACATGCTTATGTAGATGGTCCTAACTATCTAAGAGCTTATGGAACGCAATTGAAGGGTGAGCTTTCTACTCAGTTTAGTTTTGTTTGGAACACGTTATATGGAGATGATAATCTAAAAGCGGCAAGAACAAAAAGTGACATGATTGCAGAGCATTATTCTGGCTATCCAATTCCCAACAAGCCTAGTCAGTTTTCTCAAGACTATTGGTTTGTGAATAACATAATACTTACATTTCAACCAACAGAAAAATTGACAGCTATATTTGATTGGACCTTTGGAGAGAGAAAAGGAGAAACAGTTAACCATGCTTTCGGTTATTTAAATCCAAATATTGCTCAAAGTCCAATAGATGGCTCAACAGACTTTCTTGCTGGAGATGGTGTAGATGATATGATCCCCGGTGAAAAGAGAACAGTTTGAAAAATTTATAACACTTACGGTATATGGTTAAAATATGAGTATAATGATAAATTTGCTACTGCAATACGATTTGAAGCTATCGATGATAGTCGCTATGGTGGAGCTTTAGCTGTTAATCCCCCACTTTTTGCACTTACTCCCCTTTATAGATATGATTTGCTTTGGAGAGATACAAATGGTTTGAGAGCTGCTTCTTCCCTAGGACAGGCAAGGACTTTCACCATTACCCCTATTTACAATTTTAATGAAAACTTACAAATCAAAGTTGATTTGAGAAGAGATTGGGCACTTGGAGAAACCTTCATAGATCCTGCAGGAAGACCCGCAAAAGGTCAAAATGGAATTGTAGTTGGTTTTGTAGCTAAATTTTAAGGAGAGGCAACATGAAAAGTAAAAAGTTATTCAATATATTTTTATTGACTGTTTTTTCTTTGGTAGGATGCACACAATCCTCAAAATCGGGAGATACTTCTGCACAGAAAAGTTTATTGATTGCTGCAGGGACAGCGGCAAGTAATGGAATTTTGACTCCAGAAAGAGAGGCTTGTTATAAAGCCGTGCTTATTATGAATCAATGCGTAGGTTCTGGAGTTGGATTTGATCCAAATATTATGTGTGGAGTAAATATACAATTTGATGAAGTAGAGTATATGGATTTAATCAAATGTGCTGCTCTTCAAGTGCAAACGACATATTGTAATTTTCCGCAAAATAAAGCAGCAGATCCAAGAATTGCTCTCAGTAACTTTTTTATTTCCTGCCAAAAGGAAAAGGACGGAGCATCTATCATTATTCCTTCTTTCTAGATGACTTTTATTGCAAGGAAAAGCTTTTAAACTTTTTCTTGCTTTTCTTGAAAATATTTTTTACTCAACTGAATTGATTCAACTTACAAAAATAGTAAATTGATGGTTAAGAAATATTGGATTTTTCTAAAAATTTTTTTGCTATGTTTAATGCTTCTTCAATTACATGGTGCATGTCCAAATAGCGGTAAGTAGCGAGTCTTCCCAGGAAAGTAATCTTTTGTAGTGAATTTACTTCTTTTTGATATTTTTCTAGAATTTGTAAATCTGTTTCTAAACGTTTTGGATAGTAGGGAATATCATTTGGTTCTGTCTCTTTGCTATATTCTTCAAAATAGACGGTTTTGTTGTGAGTTTCCCAAGGTGTAAAATGTTTGTGTTCATGAATTCTAGTGAAGGGTATATTTTCTTCTGTGTAATTTATGACTGCATTTCCTTGGAAATCCCCATCTGACACGTAACGTTTAAAATAAACAGTTCTGTAACTCAATCGACCATATTTGTAATTAAAAAATTCATCAATTGGACCTGTGTAAAATATATGACTATACGTGTCAAGATCTTTTGGATTCAGTGTAAATTTAGAATTTAATATTACTGAAATATTTGGATGCTCTAGCATTTTACGAATAATTTCTGTGTAACCTTCTTCTGGAATACCTTGGTAAAGGTCATTGTAATAGTTATCATCGTAGTTAAAACGTATAGGAAGACGTTTCAAAATACTGGCAGGTAAATTTTTAGGCTCTGTTCCCCATTGTTTTTTTGTATACCCATAAAAAAAAGCTTTATATAAATTTTTTCCAACGAATTTTAAAGCCTGTTCTTCAAAGTTTTGAGGTTCTCCAATTGATTTCTCTCCTTGACTTTCAATAAAGGCTCTTGCTTCGTTAGGTGACATAGACTTTCTAAAAAATTGGTTGATAGTATGTAAGTTAATTGGTAAAGAGTAAACTTCTCCTCTATAAACAGCTTTTACGCGATTTACGAAAGGTTGAAATTTTATAAAAGAATTTACATACTCCCAAACTTCTCTATTACTTGTATGAAAAATATGAGGTCCGTATTTATGTACCATTATGTTGGTTTCTTTATCCCGTTCTGTATAGCAATTTCCGGCAATGTGATTTCTTTCATCGAACACATGAATTTCAAATTGATTGGTTTTTGCCAATTGTTCAGCTACAACAGCTCCACTAAATCCAGCTCCAACAATAAGAATTTTTGTTTTATTCATATACTTCCTTCTATTTTTGTTTTTTCAGAATATTAGTTCTAACTTTTGAAAGTTTTTAAACTTCAAAATTAATTCAAATTTTTTAAGGTTTGCTGAAAATAAAATCTTTATTTTGATATTTTGTTTTTTGTAAAACCTTTAGGTTTTTTGCGACTTCTCTCCAAAAGTCTTGGGAGGGTTTAGATGGAAAAATTTGTAAGTAATCTAAAAAAATTTTTTTTAGGTCTTCTTGAAATTTTTTTATGTTAAAATTTGGTGGTAAGTTTTTTAAAAATTCAGTGTGTTTTCGTTTTTGTCTATATTCGGGTTCTTTAGGCGGATGCAAGAGAGAAGTCTCTATTTTTTGAATAAGACTTTCTTG